>NZ_JAEEVD010000013.1:0-53155 GCF_016290755.1 Lachnospira sp. | reverse complement strand
AATTCATTTCCTACTTGTAGGGAAATAAATTTAGGTTTAATATTCCACTTTTTAATTGTGGATAAAGTGGATAACTTTGTGGTTAACTCCAAAAGCCCTTGAAATCAGGGCTTTTGCGCTGTGGATAAGTCTAAAGTTTCCACATTTATAATGTCAAGACTATTTTAAATAATTTTAACAGAAAGGATATTTTTTGTAAAAGATGCACAAAAAAATAAAAATCAATAGTAACTTTTGTTATATTTAATCGTTCTTCTTTACTTTAGATATAAAAATCTAATAGAAATAATAAACATTATCAACAATAGAAAGCATAAGCTTTGTGGATAAGTTTTCCACAATCATTATAGCTATACATTTTTAATGGCATAAATAGGGAGTTTTTGATATAATCTAGAAAATAAAATGTAATATTAAATCCGCTTTAAATAGGGATAAATACTAGAAAGGACTAAAAAATGAGTCGAAATATAATTATTACAGGTGCCTCTAGAGGAATTGGAAAAGCTATTGCTAAAAACCTAGCTGGCCCTGATACAAATATTCTTATTAGCAGTTTTCACAATTCAAGCCTTTTAGAGGAGACTAAGAAAGAATTATCGTGCATTTCTAATAAAGTCATTAGTTTTACAGGTGACATGGGAAATTACGAAGATGTGGAAAAGATGTTTGATCTTGCCTTAAAGGAATTTGGTAGTGTGGATATGTTAATTAACAACGCTGGTATTTCTATGGTGGGGCTTTTCCAGGATATGTCTTATAAGGAGTGGCAAGAGATTCTTAATACTAATCTTGGTTCTGTTTATAACTGCTGCCACTTTGCTGTAAATGACATGATTAAAAGACATGAGGGTAAGATCATTAACATCTCTTCTGTCTGGGGGCTTTACGGGGCTAGCTGTGAGGTGGCTTATAGTGCCACTAAGGGTGGCGTGGATGCCTTTACTAAGGCCTTAGCTAAGGAACTTGCCCCAAGCAATATTCAGGTTAATGCCATTGCCTGTGGCGCCATTGATACAGAGATGAATGGTCATTTATCAAAGGAAGAGCTAGAAGAACTCGCCCTTGAAATTCCTGAAGGAAGACTAGGGGATCCTAGCGAAGTTGCAGAACTTGTAAGAAAAATACTTGAGTCACCTAGCTATTTAACTGGTCAGATTATTCAGTTTGATGGTGGATGGATTTAAGATTTACTTAGATTAAACTAATTATTATGCTTATAGCCAATATCTATAGGGTCTGCGTGAATACTTACATAGCACTTAAACTCTTCTGATATCTGCTTTTCTATTGCGTCCACGCAGTCGTGGGCAGTGACTAGGTCAAGGTCCTTATCGATCTCTGCATGAAGGGATACAAATTTTCTACCAGGACCGTAATCGTGAACGATAAGGTCATGGAAACCATAAATCTTATTATTAGATAAAACTATTCTTTTAATGCCGGAAACCATTTTTTCATCGGGGGCTTTACCAAGTAGCGGTGAAACCGTGTCTCTAATAGTGCAAACTCCAGCTATTAGTACAAGAATTGCCACAAGGGCACCTGCATAGGCATCAAAGTTAAAGTTTGAAAAGCTTGTTAGAATAACTGAAATTAAAACCACAGATGTTGCAAGGACATCATTTCTTGAGTCGCTAGCAGTGGCAAGCATAGTTGTGGAATTAAATTTGTGGCCTAGCTTGTTATTAATAAGGGCTAGGAAGACTTTAGCAAGGATGGAAAATACCAAGATTACAATGGATACAATGCTAAAGATAACCTTGTTTGGATGAATTATCTTTAAAACTGAAGTGTGTAGTAATTCCGCTCCCATAAGTAGGATAAGTTCGGCTATTACAAGGCCTGCAATATATTCCATACGGCCGTGGCCATAAGGATGTTCTTTATCTGCCGGCTTTCCAGCCATTTTAAATCCTATTAGGGTGACAATTGAAGATGCAGCATCGGAAAAGTTGTTAGCTGCATCTGCTGTAATTGAGACAGCCCCTGTAATAAAACCGGCTACTAGTTTTAAAATCACAAGGCATAGGTTTACAACAATACCTACAATTCCTGTAAATATGCCGACTCTAGACCTTTTAGTGGTCTCGTCTAAATTTTCATAATCCTTTATACATCTTGACAAAATAGTGTCCATAAAATACCTCTGAAATTAAATCGTATACAATCTATTTTTAATATAATATAAAATGCATCAATATTCAAGTTGAAAACTTGATTTGTAACTTGCCAATACATATAATTGTCTTATGTAATGCGGGATTTTTATGGAGGTTACTTACTTATGACTGAATTTTTTAAACAAGCTAAGGCAAAAGAGCTTGGAATTCCTAATGAGTATATTATGAATTTTTCTAAACGCCTTGAAGAAAAACATTTGCCGATGCATTCAATTATGCTAATGCGTCATGACAAATTAATCTATGAATCTTTCTATGCCCCTTATACTAGGGATTCGCTACATAGAATGTTTTCTGTAACTAAGTCTTTTGTATCCCTTGGAATTGGTCTTTTAATTGAAGAAGGAAAATTATCTCTTGATGATCACATCGTGGATTTTTTCCCAGATAAATTGCCTGAGGGAGAGGTGCACCCTTTCCTTAAGATGATGACAATTAGGGATATGCTTGAGATGAAGTCTTGTCATAGATTTACAACCTATAAGGCTACTGGTGTTTCTGACTGGCTAGGTTCATTTTTTACAACAAAGCCAACTCATGTGCCAGGCACTAACTTTGCCTATGATACAAGTTCGACTCACACTTTAGGAATCTTAATTGAGAGACTTTCTGGTAAGAATTTCCTTGATTATTTAAGAGATAAATTCCTTAATGAGCTAGAGTTTAGTAAGGAGGCTTATGTCTTAACAGACCCAACTAATATGAGCATGGGCGGTTCTGGACTTAACTGTTCAAGCCTTGATTTACTAAAAGTTTTCTATCTTGTAGTTCATAAGGGTGACTGGTTTGGAAAGCAGCTTCTTCCAAAGGAATATATTGAGGATGCCATTAGTTGTCATTCTGATAACTGGGCAAAGTCTGATACTTTAGAAGAGATGCAGGGCTATGGCTATCAATTCTGGCGTACAAGCCATAACGGCTTTGCTATGTATGGCATGGGGGGACAGCTTGCAGTTTATGTGCCAGATAAGGACATTATTCTTATTACTACTGCAGATGCCCAAGGTCGAAAGGGCGGCGTTCAGCTAATCTATGATAGTTTCTGGGAGGAAATTGTTGATAAATTAGATGCGCTTGAAAATGTATCAAATAAGGATGGGCTAAACAAAGTCTTTGACAGTGTTTCTGATGAAGAACTAGAGACTTATGCTAATTCAAGAAAGCTTGAGATTATGGAGCCTTCTATGATTGAAGCTAGTAAGTGTGCCCACTTCCTTAATAAGATAAACAAGAGAAGTTATGAGGCACTAGATGAAAATGTATGCACTATTAAGAAGTTTTCAATTGATATAAATGAGGACAAGTCAGAGGGCTGCTTTAATTATACTAACGCCTACGGTGACTTTAGCCTTAGATTTGGATTTGGCAAGAATATTATTCAACAGTTTGCAAACTATGATTTAAGAGTTGCAGCTAGTGCTAGTGTTCGTTCTGAATCCCTACTTGATATAAAGATTCAAGTTATTGATGAAGTACTTGGTAATATCTACTTTGCTCTTAACTTTAAGGATCCTTATATTACAGTTATGATGAGAAAAATTGAAGAACATACCTTTGAGGAATACGATGGTGTCTTCTCAGCTAAATTAGTGGATTAAGATTAAAGGTAATTTAGGGCCGGCTAATGCCGGTCCTTTTTATTGTGCTTTCTGATTATTCTTTATTATTTACTACTCTTTATTTCCTGCTATGCAATCTAGGATATCCTCTATTCTTTGGCGATAGCTGTGATATTTTTTAACTCTTTCAAAGCCAGACCTAGCAATTTCTTTTCTTTCCTTCTCATGCTCAAGATAGTAAAGGCTCTTAGTTACTGCCTCATCTATGCTTTCAAAGACCACGAGGTCCTCCCCTATCTTAAAATAATCCTCTAATTCTATCTGTTTATTGGTAAGTAAAAAGCCACCAGAAGCTAGCACATCCCAGACTCTTAAAGGAATACCTGTTCTTATGTTTCTAAGGCTTATATTAAGATTAATCTTAGATTGTCTAAAGATTTCTGGCATCTCTATATTGTAGTCTACGGTGTTGTGAAGAATTACATTTTCTAAATTATTATCTGTGTCGTCTGTAAAAAGGTCCACCTTGTAGCCGTAGTTTTTTAGGGCTGCTGCTAGGGCATTAAGGATAACCACTCTTTCAATGTTTGCTAGCTTAAAGCCTAAAAAGGTGTTAGTAAAGACTGTAAGGATATCTGAAAAAGAGCCCTCGCTTTGCTTAAAATCTGTGATTTCAAGAAGTTTTGTTAAGAGCTCAACAGATAGGGAATTATCTATAATATCCATGCCTGGGCTAAAGAGCTGCTCTTTTAAAACCTCATTAAAATAATTTTTTAAATCCTCATCTAATTTATCTTTAATATTGTCATAGGAATTTCTGTGATACATGCCCCCTACAAAGGATAGGTCGTATTTATAATCCTTTATATCAAGGCATGAAGGAATATTACTCTTTTCTAGCTGACTTTCAATCCTTTTTGCATTTGCCCCTAAAGGAAGATAGAAAAGATGCTCAAGCTCTAATTCCTTTAACTGGTAATAAAAAAATTTATCAAAGACAAATATGTAATTGCAAGGATTGTAAATTGAATTATGATATAGGGAAATTAGCGGAGAATCCACTGTATAGCTTATATAGATTATGCCTAGTTTGTTGCAAATGTCTGATATATGAGCAAAATAATTAAAGGAGAAGACCATATCAACTCCTTTAATTATATTAGTAAGCTCATTATTATCATGAAATTTAAGGCCTTTGGCTTCATCAAGATAAACCGATGGTTCTTCGTATTCTATAACCTCGTAGCCATAGTCAAAGAAAGCCTCTGCTATATCTTCCTGATTAAAGACCTTCCACTTATAAATTAATACTTTCATAGCCAATCCCCCAATTAAGCTAATCATCACGATTCTAATCCTGAATTTATTTTATTGCTTTTTGTTAAAATAATCAACTAAGTTCTCAATAGGCACTGGTCTTGAGTAATAATAACCCTGAATACTTTCAAAGCCCTTATTTACTGCAAATTCCACCTGTGTTATTGTCTCAACTCCCTCAACTAAGGTATTAATGCCTCTCTTCTTAACTAAGCTAATTAACGCATCAAGCATCTCTTCTGTTTCCTTATTAGCTAAAGCTTTATAAAAAATACTCTTATCAAACTTAATAGTTGAAAACTCACTATCTGTCATTCTATCTAAGTTAGAATAACCTGTACCATAATCATCAAGATAGAATCTAATGCCTGAGTCTTTAAGCTTTCTTATGTTCTTAGTCATGATTTCAGTATCCTCAAACATGGCGCTTTCAGTGATTTCAAGTCTAATCTTATCATAAGAAATATTGTAAGAATCTAGTATTCCTAAAACCTCTGCGGCAAATTGCTCATCTGATAATTCTCCCGCAGAAATATTAATTGTTATGGCATCAAATTCTGAATCCTTTAATTCATTATTAATTGCCTCTGCTACCTTATGTATCATTGCTAGACTTAAGCTATGAATATAACCTCTTTCTTCCGCAATGGGAATAAATTTAATTGGAGGAACGTTAACTCCATTAATCTGAAGTCTTACAAGTGCCTCTGCGGTTTTATATTTATTCTCGTCTACATTAAGAATAGGCTGAGCATAACAAACAATTCTAGGATCCTTGTATTTTTTGTTTTCTCTAATATCCTCAAATATTTCTATAACTTTTCTTTCTAATAAAAAGCCTTTATAGTTTTGTGGTTCTGCTAGCACAAATTGGTTCTTATTACCTTTTTTAATATATTTTAAATTCATATATGAAACAAAGTCCTTAACGTCTTTAATAGACTTTATATTAGTATCGCTTTTAAACAAAATATATTTAGCATAGGTTATCTCATCATAAGTGTTAGTTGTAGTTTCCTGTAAATTAGACAATACAGCTACAAATCTGTCGTATTCTCTATTTCTTTCAGTCTCGTCTTTAGATAATTTTTTCAAAACTATAAAATCTGTTGCACTGTATTGGTACATGCTTACATTTTTTATATTCTTAAAAATATAATTACAAGCCCTAGAAATCGCTGATTCTATAGTATCTGATTTATTATCATCTATTGTAAGTGCTACCTGCGGATAAGACATATGCGCATAGGCAAATTCATTTTTAGTTGCAAATAATAATTTCAAGCTTGTTTTTAGTGATGATAGATTCTGACATCCTGTTATTTCATCCACCGGATTAGAATGATGAAGCATATAAAAGATAGTAAAACTAATAACATAAGATGCACTAATTAAAATTGTTTTTTCAGTAAAATATTGATACAACAATAAAATTACATCAATACTTGAAAAAATATAAATATTAGTTAGTACAAAGCGAGCTATATTTTTTCTATTATTGAATGAAGCTACTAATGTAAGTAAATACATTGCTATACCGTAAAGAGTTAAAAATTTAATTAAACCAATAATCTGTAGGTTTTCGTTTTGGATTTCGACTAAGTAGCCTTTTATGTACAAAATCGCCGCAGCAGTTAAATATATAATCTGATAAATTAAAGTCATCATGAAAATACATTTCTTCTGTCTTCTCCTATTGTGTCCAAGTAAGACAGTATATACATAAAGAGCCTGCAATATAAAACCAAAAGCCAAAACAACCAACCAAGTTACAATCTGGATAGTAGGGGTTAGACTTTTTAAGTAACCACAATCCGTCAAGTTAACTAGATATAAAACTAAGAATATCTCAATTACCGAAGTAACTAAACCAAAAAATAATAATGGAAATCCATGTGTATTCTTAGGTCTGGTAAATAGCATGAAAAATATCATTATAAGTGCAATACTTAAGCACATGTATTCCACGCCTACTCCATAAGAAGCGATATTCGTATATTGGTCTATGCTAAAAATTGCATTTTCCATAATATAATATCCTCAATTATTAAATTTTCTCTCCCACAATTAATGTATTATACTTAAAGTATGATTTTAATTCAAGCATAAATTTATAAATTTTTTCGAAAAATAAAAAAACTGCTAAGTTTTACTTTATTAAAGCGGCTAAAAATGGAGCTTTTATGGGAAACTTAGCAGTTTATATTTATTAATAAATTCTTTATTAGCTTTTATAAAAATGGCTTAATTAGACTATTGTCTACAAGCTGCTTCTAATACATGGAAGTAATTCTCAAAGGTCTTACCACAACATTCATAATTATCAATCTCGATACCATCAATTAGTAAGCCAATTAGGGCAAAGGACATAGCCATTCTATGATCATCATGAGTATCTACAAGTCCTGGTGTTGGCTTGCCCGGCATAATTTCAATTCTATCTCTGCCTTCCTTAACATCTATACCTAGGTTGTTAAGTTCTGAAACCATACTTGCAATTCTATCAGACTCCTGTAGTCTTATATGCTCGATGTTTCTAATGCAAGTGGCTGTCTTTGCAAATGGAGCAATAGCCGCAAGGGTCATAGACTGATCTGAGAAATCATTCATATCTACGTCAATTCCGCTAAACTCTCCATTAACTGGACCTGTTACACAGATTCCTTCTCTCTCCTCAGTTACTGCACAGCCTAACTGCTTTAAGACATCAAGGAACTTCATGTCTCCCTGCATTACGTTAGAATGTACATTCTTAACTAAAGCTCTGCCTCCTGTAATTGCAGCGGCTGCATAAAAATAGCAAGCTGCAGATACATCTGGCTCAATCTGGTAAGTTCTTGATCTATAATGCTCACCTGCTGGTACATCATAACTTGCGCCATCATGGAATACTTCGCAACCAAACTGGCGCATCATATCCATAGTAATATTGATATAAGAACCTGAAGTCTTCTTTGAGGTAATTAAGACTCTTAAGCCATTAGATAGCATTGGTGCTGTCATAAGGAGGGCACTTAAAAACTGAGTACTCTCGCTAATATCAATGGATACTTCACTTTCTGGTGTCTTACCATTAGCTTTAGCACCTACTACCTTAACGGGTAAATGTCCTTTTTCTTCAAGATATGTAAAACTTGCTCCTAAGCTTTCTAGTGCTTCAAATAAAGGAAGCATAGGTCTTCTCTTCATCTGCTCAGAAGCATTGATTGTATATTCTCCGTCTGATAAGGCAAGCATTGATGTTAAAAATCTAGCTGCTGTTCCTGCTGAACCAACATCAATTGTAGCTTCCTTCTTAGGAATATCTCCATCACATCCGCATACTGTTACGTAGTGATCTACTTCATTAACCTGTAATTTAAAACCTAGTGATAATAGACTTGTTATAAAATGTCTAGAATCATCTGAAAATAATACACCATTAAGGGTACACTCTTCGTTAGATAGGGCTGCAAGTAAAAGGGCTCTATTAGTGACACTCTTAGAACCTGGAACCTCAACTACAGCATTAAAGGGATGTGTTATTGGTTTAACTTTATATCTTGACATGTTCGACTCCTCTAAAATTTAATCCTTGTAGATTAAATTATTTATGTCCATTCTACAAAAGTAAGAGTTATCTCTCATCTATTGTTGTATATGGTCTGTGATGACCAACGTACTTATAGGCTGGACGAATAATCTTTCCTGCATTAACTAACTCCTCTAGTCTATGAGCACACCAACCTGAAATTCTTGCAGTTGCAAACATTGGTGTAAACATTTCCTCTGGAATACCTAACATAGTATAAACCAAACCACTATAAAAATCTACATTAGCACAGACTGGTTTAAACATTTTTCTCTTAGCCATAATAAGCTCGCCAGCTTCCTTCTCCACTGTCTCGTAAAGGGCAAATTCCTTAGTCATACCCTTCTCTTCAGAAAGCTTCTTAGCAAAGCTCTTTAGGATTACTTCTCTTGGATCTGAGTTTGTATAAACTGCGTGACCCATACCATAAATAAGACCTGCTCCATCAAAGGCTTCCTTATCAAGAATCTTATTAAGGTAAGTCTTAATAGACTCAGTATCTGACCAATCGCTTACATGCTCCTTAATGTCTGTAAACATCTCCTGAACCTTTAGGTTTGCACCACCATGCTTAGGTCCCTTAAGGGATGCAATAGAAGCTGCGATTGCTGAGTATGTATCTGTTCCTGATGATGTAACTACGTGAGTTGTAAATGTAGAGTTATTACCACCACCATGCTCTGCATGAAGTACAAGACAGATATCAAGTACCTTAGCCTCAAGCTCAGAGAAGTTACCATCATCTCTTAACATATATAAAATATTCTCGGCTGTAGAATATCCCTTCTTTGGATTCTTAATCATAAGAGTTCCATCAAGACGGAAATGTCTAAAAGCCTGATATGCATAAACTGTTAAAAGTGGCATCTTAGCAATAAGCTGTAAGCTCTGTCTAAGTACGTTAGGTACTGAAGTGTCATCTGGGTGCTCATCATAAGAATATAAGCTTAAGATGGACTTCATAAGGGAATTCATTAGGTTGTCTGAAGTTGCCTTCATAATAACATCACGAATGAATGCTCCTGAAAGTTCCTGCAAATCAGTCTGGATACGGACAAATCTCTTTAAATTCTCTTCCTTTGGTAATGAACCAAATAATAATAAATAAGTTGCCTCTTCGAAACGGAATCTATCTGTCTTAGAGTTCTTAATTAAATCTTCTACATTATAGCCTTGAAAATATAATTCTCCATCAACAGGGATCTTTCGTCCATTAATACTTTGGTTGCCAAGTACATCTGATATCTCTGTAAGGCCTGTAAGAACACCATTACCGTTACTATCACGTAAGCCACGCTTAACATCGTACTCTATGTATAAATTCTGGTCTATTGAACCTGAAGCAGTAACTTCCTTTACTAACTCCTCAAACTCACTATTATCGACCGTTGTGAGTTCCATCATTTCCTGATTGTTCATGGGCGATCCTCCTTGTTATATATCTTGCATGAATATAAAAAGAAAAGCTATTACTTCCTCACTAATAGCTCATAATTTTAAAGTGATTAGACAACTCTCAAATGTTGTCTGACATCATGCGGTGTCCTATGTATTATGTGATAAAGTGGGGATATTGTCAAGCAATTCCCCACTTTTTCTTAATAATATTATGTTATTTCTTATTTTACTTTATAATCTTTTGTCTTTCCTTAATTTTCTAAGGTCTTATTTTGATAAATTTGCTTGATGATCTTCATTTTCAATATCTAATTGAGTAACATAACTATCATCTATACTTTCCTCATTTATCTTGATTTCATCCTTATTATTCTTAATTTGTTTACTAGCATCTTTCTGTCTTGTAGCAAGAATTGCTGTAGATAATTCTAATAAGTCCTTATCTGTGCAGCTAGTAAAGCCTGTTCTTTGAAGGCTTAGACACTCTTCGTTATTAAAGAAAATATAAATATACTTGGCATCTTTTTCTACCCTTAAAACGTCTTCCCATTTTAAGATATCTACATCTCCATCGGCATCTTCTACTTTAATTGTATCTGAGTCAATTTCATAGTTAAACTCCACACCTATCATGTTCTTATAGAGGTTATTAAAGCGTCTCTTGTTGTCCCTATCCATTAGATACATGCCAATAAATAGGAAAACCGCTGCTGCCACAGCATAAAAGACTGTTAGGAAAATGTCCTTACTATCATCATTAGTCACAAACAGGACCATGTATCTTACAAAAAGCATAAGAAAGATAAGTCCTGCAAGGTTAAATATAAGTTTGAATTTCTTGTATTTTTCATTAGTAAAATTACTGGCTCTATTAAGACCCTCAAGTGTTTCTTTAGTAAACACTGTAGTATTCTTTATAAGCATATAAACCTCCCAAAAATGTACTTTTATGCACATATTTTTTCTGATATAATCATATTATATTTTATAAATATAATCTATTTTACCACATTTTCATGGACTAATAAATCCTTAATTATTTTGTAGTAAATGGATATTATTATGGAGGTATTTATGGGAGTTGCTCTTATTACAGGTGCCAGTTCTGGTATTGGCATGGAAATTGCTAAGATTCTTAGCAAAAAGGGATACGGACTTATATTAGTGGCCAGAAACAAGAAAGCTTTAGATGAACTTGCCGCAAGTCTTCCAAATAAAACTAAGACTTTAGCTCTTGATTTATCAGATGAAAAGGATTTGTCAAAGCTTGTTAGTTACGTGAACAAAAAGAAAATTGATATCTTTGTTAACAACGCTGGATTCGGCGATATGGGCGAATTTACAAAGACAAGTCTAGATAAGGAATTAAACATGATTGACCTTAATATTAAGGCAGTGCATGTGCTTACAAAGGCTGTTTTAAAGAAAATGAAGAGAAAGAATTATGGTTACATCTTAAACGTAGCTTCTAGCGCAGGACTTTTATATGCTGGTCCTTATATGGCCACTTATTATGCAACTAAGGCTTATGTTACTAGCCTTACTACTGCCATTGCTACAGAGCTTAAGAATCAGCATTCTAGGGTATGCGTATCAGCCCTTTGCCCAGGACCTGTAGATACTAACTTTAATAAGGTGGCTAATGTTAAGTTTAGCCTTAATGGAATTAGCCCTAAGTACTGCGCAAGAGTTGCAGTGGAGGAGATGTTTAAGGGTAAGACAATTATTATTCCAACAAATTATATGAAGCTTGCCATATTTGGAAATAGATTCCTTCCAAGATTATTATCTGCAAAGATTTGTGGAAATCAGCAATCAAAAAAACTTAGTAAATAATAAAAAGAGCCCCTAAGGGCTCTTTTCTTAGCTTAATGTAAATTAAGCTTATTATTTATACATATTATTAATGCTTTTTCCAAAAGGAAATATGTTCTTTTTCTTCAATGTTGGTATTGTTTAATAAAACCTTAACTGCTAGTTTATATTCTTCCATCTTTTGGGATTTCTTAACTAGCTTTATGTCCTTCTTGTCATCTAGAACATATTCCATATAGCACCACATTTCCTTCATGCGGTGAATGGCATGCTTATCTCCTGACATGATTTTAAGTCTTTCTTCTAAGACTCTTTGATGGAATTTAGCTAATCTTTCCTTATCGTATTCTAGGTCACGCTTAAACTCGACGGGATCTTTAGCCTTTAAAACATCAATTAGTGCTGGGTCTGCAATTAGACCTCTACCAAGCATAATTGCATCACACTCTGGGAACCTTTCCTTAAATTCTAAGAAGTCTGTTCTTGTGAAAATGTCACCGTTATAGACAATCTTATTAGTGCTTTCCTTTAGTGCTAAATTAAAGGCTTCTAGATTTACATCATTTTTGTAAAAATCGGACCTAATTCTTGGATGTACAATTAATTCTTCTAACTTGAATTTATTATAAATCTCAAGGATATCCGGCCAGTGTTCACTGTCATTAAGACCGATTCTTGTCTTTACGGAAATCTTAATATCATTATCTAAAATAAAGGGATCAGAAAAAGTCTCATAAAAGAACTTCTCCATTCTATCAAGGTCTCCTAAAAAGCCAGAGCCCTTGCCCTTTGATACTACTGTTCCTGAGGGACAGCCGGCATTTAGATTTATTTCTTTATATCCGAATTCTTCATAAAGTTTTTTAATGGTCCAGATAAAGTCCTTAGAACTGTTGGTCATTACCTGGGGTATTACATTTTTATTAGTATTATTAAGCCTATCTATATCCCTCATCTCCTTGGTTAGGAAGCGCTCGGAACTATTAGGGGAGATAAAGGGTGTAAAATACTTATCTACTTTTCCCTGGCCGTAAACTTCTTCAAAGGGGTTTCTAAGGGTGTAATCTGTTAGTCCTTCTAGAGGGGCTAAATATATCTTCATAACTTTAAAACTCTTTCTATCTAACTATATAACTTTTTATCTTAGGCTTATGCTACCATTTCTATTAGTGTAGATGCTTGTTTCATAGAACTTAGTCATGGCATCAAGCATGTACTTTGTGTCTTTAATTCCTGCTGTCTCATATGGTGAGTGCATAGCTAACTGGGCTAATCCAATATCCACTGTGTTAAGGGATAGGTGGGAATTAGCGATATTTCCAAGAGTTGAGCCGCCGGCGATGTCAGAACGATTTACAAAGCTCTGAGTTGGCACTCCTGCTCTCTTGCATATTTCCTTAAAAATACCTGCTGATAGGGCATCTGTTGTGTACTTCTGGTTAGCGTTATATTTAATAACAATGCCCCCGTTAAGGTATGGTCTATTAGTTGGGTCTGCCTTGTCCTGATAGTTTGGATGAACGCCATGAGCATTATCTGCGCTTATCATAAAGGAGTTGGCAATGGCTCTCTTATAGCCTTCTCTTTGCTTTCCACACATGTCTGAGATGCGCTCTAGTGTATCTGTTAGGAAAGTTGAGTCAGCACCCTGCTTTGTTGTACTTCCTACTTCTTCATTATCAAAAATGGCGCAAACATTTACGCTTTCACCATTGGAATTATCGGCTCTCATAAGGGCATTCATGCAAGTGTAGGCACACTGCAAATCATCTAGCTTAGGGCTTGAGATAAACTCATTATCAAGGCCCCAGATGCTACCGGGCATTCTATTATATAAAAATAGATCTGCTGCCACAATGTCGTTAACATCCGCTTCTGCTGAATCTGCAATTACTGTGTTAAATAGGTCCTTTGACTCAATATCTCCCATTAGTGGAAGCATATCCTTTTGGGCATTGTAATTTAGTCCTGTATTAGCCTCGCGGTTCATGTGAATTGCAAGGTTTGGAATGAGGCAGAGGTCTCTGTCTACATTTACTAAACGAGACTCAAAGGTATCTGATTCCTTTACAATTACACGGCCTGCCACAGATAGGGGTCTATCAAACCAAGGGGCCATAAGCATACCGCCGTATTTTTCAACATTTGCCACAATATACTTGCTATCCATAGTCATCTCTGGATTCTCTTTAATCTTAAAGCTTGGAGAATCTGAGTGGGCAGCAGTTATCTGGAAATTAGTAAAATCTACTGCTCCATCCTTTGGAAATCTAAAGGCAATAATACTTGAGTCGCCTCTTGTTACAAAATAGCCTTTTGCCTGGCTTAGGCTCCATTCTGTGTTCTCGCTAAGGCGCACAAAGCCTTCGTCTTCAAGCATCTTAGCAAAATTATTTACAACGTGGAAAGCTGATGGGCTCTCCTCAATAAATTTTAATAGATCTTTACTTACGTCTATAAAATTGTTTTCTTCCATTTAAATAACCTCTATTCCTATGACTATTATTTGTTAGTTTTCTTAGTTGAAAATACGCTAAATCTTAATACTAATAATAGAATTACTGCAACTACTGCAACCACAACTGGAATTATTTCTTTATGGCTCTTTATGGAGTCTACTACTGTTGCACTAGTATCCTTAACGTCTGTAGATGCCTCTTCTATTACTTCTTCTTCGTATTCATAATCTATGTACACGTTTCTTTGATTTACCGTATCTATTCCCTTCTTAATGCCGGAATGGTCTTTAGTTGCCTCAACTAAAATCTCCCAATCTTCTACATTTACCTCGCAAAGAGTGTAATCTGTGTTAAAGCTATAACCTGTAGCTGTGTATGTCACCTTTGTATAGCCAACGCTTATTGGGCTTGGCTCAATGATTTCTTCCGTCTTTACGGCTGTGCTTCTGTCTCCTTCTGGATAAAGATTAGTATCGTATTCAAAGATTTCATTTCTTACAAAGTCCTGATAGTAGTTTGTAGCTGCTGCAAAGGTCCAGTTCATGACTTCACCAATAAGGCCTTTACAGTAGGCTCTTCTATCTGTATTGTCTTCAAAAAATGTAATTGTTCCTGTAATTGTATTTCCTGTAATGCTGCCTTCATAGACTGTCTTTAGTGGATAGAGAATATACATTCCCACTAAGCCACCGCTGTGAACATAGCCATGGTCTGAATCATAACCATCAATTATTACAGTGCAGTTATCAATATCAAGGTAGCCTGCGCTAAGGACGCCACCTAGGAAGTTTTCATCCTTAACTTCCTTGTCTGTATCAACTGAAACTAATGTCACATTTATTCTACAATTATTAGCACTACCATTGCCGTAGCCAACTAAACCGCCAACACCGTTCATTACAGCGCTTGTTTCAAGTTCTACATAACCATAGATTTCGCAGTTATCGATTTTGGCATTTTCTGTGATACCAGCAAGAATTCCAAGCATGGCATAATTTTCTGACTTTATTGTTACATTTGCCCCAATAAGTCCTAAATTAGAAACGCTTCCTGAGAGCTTTCCAAAAAAGCCTGCGCTATAAGTATCATAAGTCTTATAGTTTCCATCGTAAGTAAGGGTTGTTGTGCTTGATAGGCTAGTTACCTTTAGGTTGTAGATTACATGTCCATTTCCTTCAAAAGTTCCTGCAAAATCCCAAGGCTGCCAATCAACTTCTGACATATCAAGGTCAGCTAAAAGGATGTACTTGCCATCTGTATGACTGCTTGCTTCTACTAGCTCTTTAACTGTGCGGATTGGCTGATAGCCGTTAGCTAGTGCTTCATTTTCATCAACATTAGTAATGATTTCGTTATTGCTTGTTTCATAGTCACAAAAGAAAGCGTTAGCACTAGTTGTACTTGACTGAGCGTTTGCCTTCTGTCTTTCTTCTTGACACTTCTTTAAATCTATATTCTTTCTTCTATTAGAGCCTCTACTAGTGTTTCTATCTAGTCTTTCTAGACCTTCAAGATGCTTTGCTTCTTTTTCCTGATAAGTCTTATCTAGAACTTCATTAGTTGCTAGATTCTCTTTTCTATAAAGCGCCTTCTCCACCGCGTAAGGCACGGCATAAGTGGCCCCAAGGGCAACTAATAAAACTAGCATTGTAACTCCAACTGCTAGTAAATTGGCTTTTGATTTAAATATTCTTTTCATTGCGGACTTAAATTTTTTTATCATATTGTAACTCCCTCCAAATAATTGAATTATACTCCATTATTTATTCACATCCAATGTATTTTATCAAAATTTAACTAATTATTAAATAGTTTAGGAAAAATAAAAATGCCGCCATACACATACACTTGCATGACGGCATTAATCTATAGATAAGTTGCCCTTAGGAGGGTCCAACTTTTCCACGCTAGTTTTGATACTGCTAAAAACAGCTTGTAAAAGTTTAGAGCAATTTACCCTTCATCAGCCCTTACGGACTTTCTGATAATGTTAACTATGAAGTTGTCTAGGTTCTTCATATTTGAAAATTTATCTACGTCGATATTTAGATAAATTGTGGATGGCACGTTATCTATTCTTCTTATATTATAGATTTCTTCTCGGATTTCCTCTATTAATTTTTGGTCTTCTTCTTCGTTAACTACAGTTTTTAGAATGATAAAATGATCTCCTCCGATACGGGCTAAAACCCCTGTGGTGCCTATCTTTTCCTTTATCTTTAGCGCTACTTCTTCAAGTACTCTAATGGATAATTTGTGGCCATTACTATTAATAAAATGTCTAAAGTCCACAATATCTATATAGAAAATATTAAAGTCGTAATGATGCATAATATAGCTATCTACAAACTGTTGGGCGCTATCAAGGAGGCCCTTCATATTTAAGGCGATGGTTATATCGTCTCTATAATCCTGGTCTCCTAGGCTTTTTGCCCTGTCTCCTACTTCAATGAAATAGCCAATTAAGCCTTCGATTTTACCATCTTTATAATATGGCATTTTACTTGCTTTAATATTTCTAATGGAGCCATTATTAAGGCAGGTTCCTGTAACTGAATGGGTTTGGATGCCTTGCTTTAAAATGTCTTCTTCGTCGTTTTTAAATTTCTCTGGGTCAATGTGCCAGCCCATGTCCTCATCATTTTTTCCTATGACATTATCTTGAGACTTAAAGCCATAGTAATCAAGAAAGGCTCTGTTAACGCCTACAAAGCGTCTATCCTTGTCCTTCCAGAACATGCCAATATCTGTGTTTGAAATGAAATTCTGCCATAGGTTGGCATCTGTAAAGGTCTCATTCTTGATTTCAAGGCCGTGTAGCATTTTCTCCAAAGGCACATTAAGAAGGTCGTTTCTCTCGATTATGTAAAGGCAGGAAATGACGCGCTTCTTGTTATTGGTGCTAGCAAGCATCAGCACGCCCTTGCACCACTTGTACTCTCCTTCAATATCCTTAATTCTATAGTATATTTCTAGCTTGTTGTTTGGGGTTTTTATAAGTCTTTCATACATGGTGCTTACATCATAAAATTCAAGAAATTGCTCTCTATCCATAGGATATACGTGTTTATTCATAAAGAGAAGTATATCCTTGCTGCAATCAGCATCATCACTTCGCTCAATATTTTGAATATTCGTGTAAATATTCTTGATTCTCTTTTTTTCAATATCTATAATGTCCACATTTGAAAAGGCATTGTAAATGGCGCTAATGTCGATACTTCTATTGTAGAGGCGAAGCATGTCTTTGTTGTTGCTGACGTTAATAAATTTAGTGGCATAGCTTCGTCTTTTATTCTCCTCGGCGATTTTACAGATTCGAATGATACAGAAATTATCTCTGAAAATGTGGTCTACCACACATTCTTCGTTGCCTTCCTCAACTGTATTTAGCATGAATTTTATCTTTTTTCTAAGTAGGTTATTATCGTTTGATAAAATGCCTTCAAGCTCGTAAACACTACTAATTCCTACGCTTTGTAGCTCTTCAAGATATTTTTTATTGTAGTATTTAAAAGCTAGGGCTCCGTCATCTACTTCAATAATTGCAAGGGATTCTATGTTATCTGTGGCTTCTACTTTTCCCTTCTTAGCATTAATAAAGTCATGGGCTGGGGTCTGGCTTAAAATGTTTAACCTAGCAATATCATCATAATACTTTAGATTTATGTGCTCTTCACATTTAAAACCACGTAGGCGCAAATAGTCTTTTACATCTACCCCTGGCATTGGTTTTCCAATATAGAAGCCTTGAATTTTATCGCAGCCTATTTCTCTTAGGAAATCGTACTGTTCCTTAGTTTCTACACCTTCTGCTAGGGTTTTTACACCTATGGTTTTTAGCATATCTATCATGAAGCGGACGATTTGCTTTGCCTTTACTGTGTTTAGCTCAAGGAAGCGCAGGTCAATCTTAACTAAATCTAAGTCGAAGTCTTTTAAAACATTTAGGGATGAGTACTCGCTTCCAAAGTCATCCATCCAAACTTCATAGCCTTCGCTTCTGAGTCTCTTTATCTTATTTTGAATAAATTCCTTACTTCTTCCGGCTGTGGATTCTGTGATTTCTATATTTATCATGTCTCTAGGGACTTTAAATTCTTTGGTATTTTCTTCGAGAACCTTGAAAATGTCTGTCATTTCGAAATCTTTGCGCGAGAAATTAAGAGATACTGGCAACAATATCTCTCCGTTTTTATATGCTTTATCATATTCGATACACATTTGCCTAATCAAATAGCTATCTAGCTTATAAATTAGTCCTTCCTCTTCTAGTACTGGAATGAAATTGGCGGGTGAAATTAGTCCTAGTTCGTCATCTTGCCAACGAGCTAGACCTTCCATTGCACATATTTCTCCTGTGAGTGCCCTAATTATCGGCTGATAATATAGCTTTAGTTTCCCCTGCTTTAAGGCATCATCGAAGTTGTCCAATACAAACGTTCTCATATCCTCACTGTTCATAATCTGCCCCTATCACTTTGTATATTCACGATTCATAGTGTATATATTATACCATTGATTTATATTTTTTACAAATATATAACGGCGGAGATTTTCCTTGTTTAGTTGAGCTTTTTTGAGCTTTTTTGAGCTTTATTTATCATTATTTTTATACCTTTATTCAGTGGCTTATGGTATTATTTCTTTAACAGGAGGATGTTATTATGATTTTAATTAAAAATGGTAGGGTCGTGGACCCTGTTACAAATACTGATGAAGTGATGGATGTCTTAGTTGAGGGCAAGAAAATTGTGAAGGTGGCTAAGGAAATCAATGAAGAGGATGTAAAGGCTGGAGTTTACGGGGCTTGTGAAAATGACGGGGCTAGCGCTGATGGTGCAGCCGGAAGTGCCTATGAGAATAGCGAGGCCTGTGGGGCTAGCGCTGGGCTTGAGGTCATCGATGCCACTGGCCTTGTGGTGGCTCCGGGTCTTTGTGATGCTCATGTACATTTTAGAGATCCTGGTTTTACTTATAAGGAGGATATCGAGTCTGGGGCTAAGGCAGCTGCAAGGGGCGGTTTTACAACTGTTATCCTTATGGCTAATACTAAGCCTAGTGTGGATAATTTAGAAACTCTTGATTATTGTATTAAGAAGGGTGAGAATACTGATATACACATTTTACAAACTGCTAATGTTACTTGCGGCATGATGGGCAAGGAGCTAGTGGATATGGACTTACTGGCTAAAAACGGAGCTTGTGGTTTTACTGATGATGGTCTTCCACTTATGGATGAGAAGGTGCTTTATGAGGCTTTAAAGAAGGCTTACGAGCTTGATTTACCGGTTTCTCTTCACGAGGAAGATCCTTTCTTTATTAAGCATCCTGGTGTAAATATGGGTGAGGTTTCAAAAAAGCTTAACTACGGTGGGGCTTCTAGAACTGCCGAGGATATTATGGTGGCTCGTGACTGCGTGCTTGCTCTTGATACTGGAGCTAGTGTCTGCATTCAGCATATTAGTTCTGGTAATTCTGTGGATATTGTTCGTGCTTTTAAGAAAATGGGAGCTGATGTTCACGCAGAGGCTACTCCTCATCATTTTACTTTGACTGAAGAGGCTGTGCTTAAATATGGCACTAATGCTCGTATGAATCCTCCACTTCGTACTGAGGAGGACAGACGTAGAATTATTGAGGGTCTTAAGGATGGCACTATTGATATGATTGTTACTGATCATGCTCCTCATTCTAAGGAGGAGAAGGCAAGAGAGCTTGCTAAGGCGCCTAGTGGTATCACTGGTCTTGAGACTAGTCTTTCTCTTGGTGTGAAGTCTTTGGTTAAGACTGGTGAGATTTCTATGATGAAGCTTATTGAGCTTATGAGTACAAATCCTTACAAGTTCTATCGTATGACTCCTGCTTCTATTAGTGATGGGGCGATTGCTGATATTGTTATCTTTGGCGAGGATGCTCTTTGGACTGTTAAGGAGGAGGAATTTGCATCTAAAGCTTCTAATTCGCCTTTTATAGGCTGGGAATTGCCGGGCAAGGTATTCTTTACTATTTGTAATGGTAAGGTTGTTTATAGGGGCTAAATACATTTTCATAATAAGAAAAAACCTAGCTAGTTTACACTAGCTAGGCCTTTTTTATTTATTGGCTTAAATATTAAATTAATCTGCGTATGTTACGTACATAAAGTACTTGAAGCCAAGTGGTGTTGAGAAGAAGCCTTCTACCTGGTCATTTACCATGTATAGATCTGTGTAGAAGTATAATGGTGTAATACATCCTGTAGACATTAACATATCTTCTGCCTTGTGCATTAATTCATAACGAACTGTATCATCTGTACAAGACTTGATGATTGAGATGAGCTTGTCATAAGTTTCTGCCCATGTACCATTTGTTACATTTAAGTCATAACCGTATGATGTAAGGTCTATTGAATATGCATGAACATCTGCATTGTCGCCCTTACCATACTGAATATCATTGTTACCTGATGCTGTTGTCCACATATCAAGGAATGTGATTGGGTCGTTGTAATCAGCTAACCAACCGTTACGAGCGATTGAGTAATCACCTGACTTACGTGTTGTTAAGAATGTTGCCCATTCCTGGTTTTCAAGCTGAATGTTTACACCGTAGTTAGCGAGTGTACTCTGAACGTATTCACCAATTGCCTTATGACCTTCTGATGTATTGTAAAGGTATGTAAGTGTTGGTACGTCAGTGAACTTCTTTGTTGACTCGTCGTATGTGTAGTACTTCTTTAATGTTTCAACAGCTGCTGCGCAGTTATCTGCATATGCATCTGATGATGTATCAAAGTAACCATCGTATGAATCTGAATCACCTGCGTTCTGATAGAATTCAGAACCATCAGCTTCTGTGATACCCATAGCTACGAATGATGAAGCAGGAACCTGGCCGCCCTGAGCGATACCTTCTACAATGTAGTTTCTATCGAGTAAGAGTGAGAATGCATTTCTGATTTCAGCTTCTGCTTCTGTCTTCTCTGTTCCTGTTAATGTGCTTGTTGATGGAAGTAACTCTTCGTTAATGTTCCAGCATACATAGTATGTACCAAGCTGACCTGCAACTACGAATTCATCAGCATAGTTTTTCTTTAAGTTTTCGATTTCGTTTGTTGGAACGTCATCGATTAACTGCCAGCTTCCGTTCTGGAAGTTTGTTAACTGGTTGTTAGCATCATCTGATAAATAGAAGTTGATTGTCTTCATTGTAACTTCGCTTGCATCAATATAGTTATCATTCTTTGTAACTGTGATGAGTGAGTTGTGGTTCCAACCTGTTAATGTGTAAGCACCATTACTTACATATGTGCTAGGATCTGTTGCCCAACTTTCGTTAGCTACAACATCTTCTCTTACTGGGTAGTAGCAAGGGAAAGCAAGTAATTCGTTCCAGTAAGGAACTGCATTTGAAAGTGTTACTACTAATGTCTTATCATCAGTAGCCTTAACATTAAGCTTTTCACTTCCTGTTGCATCGTCTGCCCAAACTTCATCGTAACCGTCGATTACATCGAACATGTAACCATAATCAGCAGCAAGTGCTACTGAAGCTGCTCTGTTCCAAGCAAATTCAAAATCCTTAGCTGTTACAGCAACACCATCAGACCATGTTAAGCCATCTTTTAATGTGTATGTGTAAGTTACTGTACCATCAGCGTTCTCAACGCCGTCTACTAATTCTTCAGCTGCATCAGCTACAAGAACTGCCTTTCCTGAATCGTCCTGCTCCCATTTTGCAAGACCTGAGAAAAGGTGTGCTAATACTGTACCACTATCTACAGCAGAGTTAAGTGCTGGATCAAGTGTCTGTGGTTCTGAACCGAGGCAAACATTGATTTCATCTTTGTTTGTTACGGAACTCTTGCTTGCGCCTGAGCAACCAGAAAGTACTGTTGTTGCTACTAAGCCGACTACAAGCATAAGTGACATAAGTCTCTTCTTCATAAATCTTTTCCTCCTTAAGGTTGTAAATGTGTGTATCATAAAAATCCATAGTCTACAGCAGATTAATCAACTATGAATTGTATGACCTAATTGATAAGTTTCCCCAAACTTTTTTTAAAATTAATGATATTATATCATCTTTTTAATTGTATATCAAAAATAATATTTCTATCTTCAATATTTATGATTCTAATATCTTTTGTGTGCTTTTTGAAAATGTGTCAAATTTGCGGTTGTGATACATTTTCATAACAATCTGACATATCGGTTTTTGTCTTGATTGTTAGTTTTTGCATATAGGTTTTATGCATTTTCATAATCTTGTTATGCTAGCTTTCGCTAACACAACAAGACTATGTATTATTATTAGTTAATTTCGCCAACTCTATGACAAGCTACGAAATGTCCTTTTGATACTTCCTTAAACTCTGGCATGCTTTCAGCACAAGCTGCTGTGGCATGTGAACATCTTGTTCTAAATGGACAACCTGATGGTGCATTTAGTGGACTTGGGATGTCGCCTGATAATACGATTCGCTGATTCTCTCTTGCAATCTTTGGATCTGGAATTGGAACCGCACTCATGAGTGACTTTGAATATGGGTGTAATGGTCTCTTATAGATTTCATCAGCGTCTGCTAATTCTACCATCTTTCCTAGATACATTACGGCAATTCTATCACTTATATGTCTTACGACTAAGAGGTCGTGAGCGATGAAGAGGTATGTAAGATTTAACTTATCCTGTAATTCTTCAAACATATTGATTACCTGTGCCTGGATTGATACATCGAGGGCTGATACAGGCTCATCACATACGATGAACTTAGGATCTACAGCTAGGGATCTTGCAATACCGATACGCTGTCTCTGACCACCTGAGAATTCATGGGCATATCTTGATGCGTGCTCACTGTTTAAGCCTACATAGCTCATTAACTCAAGAATTCTATCTTGTCTTTCCTGCTTTGTCTTATACATCTTGTGAATGTCTAGTGGCTCAGCAATGATATCTGATACTGTCATTCTTGGGTTAAGAGAAGAATATGGATCCTGGAATACCATTGTGGCATCTTTTCTGAATTCCTTTATATCTTTCTTTGTCTTAATTTCTTTTCCGTCAAACCAGATTTCTCCGGATGTTGGCTTATAAAGGTTTAGGATTGTACGTCCGACTGTTGTCTTACCACATCCTGATTCACCTACTAAACCGAGTGTTTCACCTTCTTTAATAGTAAATGATACATCATCTACAGCCTTTAGAGGCTTTGTCTTAAATGCGCCAACATTTATATTGAAGTACTCTTTAAGGTGCTTTACCTCAACGAGTGTCTTTGCATTATCATTACTCATTAACAGCACCGCCTTCCTTTAATTTCTTAACGTTCATCCAGCATGCAGCCTGATGGTCAGCATCAATCTGCATTCTCTGACATTTTTCACGTAGACAAATCTTTAATGCCTGTTCACATCTAGGTGCAAATGCGCATCCCTTTGGCATATTAAGAAGGTCGATTGGTGTTCCTGAAATTGGCTTTAATCTTTCTCCTGAGTTTGCATCAGTTGGGATTGAACGAATTAAACCTTTAGTGTATTCGTGACATGGGTTATAGAAGATTGCATCTGCTGTTCCCTGTTCACATATTGAACCTGCATACATTACGATTACTTCGTCACACATCTGTGCTACAACACCTAAGTCGTGAGTAATCATGATGATTGCCATGCCTAACTTCTTCTGGATGTTCTGCATTAATTCAAGGATCTGTGCCTGAATTGTAACATCAAGGGCTGTTGTTGGTTCATCGGCAATAAGAATATCTGGTTCGCAAGCAAGTGCCATAGCGATCATTACTCTCTGTCTCATACCACCTGAGAATTCATGTGGATACTGCTTCATTCTCTTCTCTGGCTCGTTTACATTTACAAGAGTAAGCATTTCGATTGCTCTTTCTCTTGCCTGTTCTTTATTACGGTCAGTATGAAGAAGGATTGCTTCCATAAGCTGCTTTCCAATTGTGTATGTTGGATTCAAGCTTGTCATTGGATCCTGGAAGATGATTGAGATCTTATTACCTCTAATTGTCTTCATTACAGACTCACCAGAATTAACTAGTTCTTGTCCTCTAAACTTTATTGATCCAGATACAATCTTTCCTGCACCTGCTAAAATCTGCATAATTGAATATGCTGTTACAGACTTTCCGGAACCTGATTCACCTACGATACCAAGTACTTTGCCTTCGTCAAGGTTAAATGATACTCCGTTTACTGCCTTAACTTCACCGGCGTCTGTAAAAAATGATGTATGTAAATCTTTTACTTCTAATAAACTCATCTCAAAACGCCTCCTATTTACTTATTTAACTTTGGATCAAATGCATCTCTTAAACCATCACCAAAGAGGTTTAATGATAGAACGATTAAGGAAATAACCACTGCTGGAATAACCATTCTATATGCATATGATGAAATACCATTTAAGGCATCTGATGCAAGTGAACCTAGCGATGGCATAGGTGCATTTACACCGAGTCCTAAGAATGAAAGGTAACTCTCTGTAAAGATAGCACTTGGAATCTGAAGGGCTGTTGAGATAATTACTAAGCTGATGCAGTTAGGTAATAAATGCTTTAGGATTACCCACTTACCCTTAGCGCCTGCAGCCTTAGATGCTAGTACGTATTCTTGCTCTCTAAGAGATAAAATCTGACCTCTAATTAATCTGGCCATTGATACCCAATAAAGTAAACCGAAAACGATAAATAAACTTATCATGTTGGAACCGAGCTTTTCAAGCGGTGTTCCTTCTAATGCTGTAGATAATGTTACTTTTAATACTGATGATAATAAAATTACCATAAGTGTATCTGGAAGAGAGTAGATGATATCAACTATTCGCATGATAATCATATCTAGCTTTCCACCAAAATATCCTGAAATTGAGCCAATTGTTAAACCAATGATTAATACGATAATACTTGCGAAGAAACCTACTGCAAGTGAGATTCTTGTTCCGTATACAACTCTGATGAAGTAATCTCTACCCTGAGAATCTGTACCAAAGATGTGTGGGAAAATCTTTTCGCCTGCGTCAATTCTTGCTAATTCTGTCTTTCCGTATTCAAATGGCTTTAGGTTATTATATGATGAATCTACTGCCTGTCCTGGTGTGTTACCAAGCATTGTATCATATGAATATGGCCATACCATTGGTAAGAAAATTGCTGCTAATGTTATTATTACTATTATAAAAAAACAGACTGTTGCGACTTTATTCTTTAAGAGTCTCTTTACACCATCTTTAAAGAATGTTGAAGCTGGTCTCATCTGAACGATATAAGACTTCTCGTCTTCTGTCGCTGTTTCGAAATCGTCTGCCATGTAGTTTTCCATGTCAATCTGATTGTTAAATGGGTTCTTCGACATAATTTCACTCCTTATTCCAATTTTATAAAAAATAACTTACTAATTAATCTAAGTTAATTCTTGGATCTACGATCTTGTATAAGATATCACTTACTAAGTTCATAATAACGATTAATGTTGCAAGTACAATTGTTGTACCCATAATCATTGTATAATCTCTGTTAGTGATTGAGCTTACGAATGCTCTACCGATACCAGGAACTGCAAAGATCTGTTCTACTACTAGGGAACCTGTTACAATACCTGCAAGCATTGGTCCAAAGTAAGTAATTACAGGAATAAGGGAATTCTTTAATGCGTGTCCGAAAATAATCTTAACGCCTGATACACCCTTAGCTCTTGCTGTTCTAATATAGTCCTGACCTAATACGTCAAGCATTGATGATCTAGTAAGTCTTGTAATATAAGCCATTGGATAAAGTGATAATGTCACGACTGGTAAAACAAGGCCGTTTGTTGCTGCACCATTAGCTGGGAATAATCCTAACTTAATTGAGAAAATAGTTAGGAGTAATGTACCCATGATAAATGATGGCATAGATACAAATGCCGTAGTAATTACCATGATGATTCTATCAAATATACTATTTCTTTTAAGCGCTGCCACTGATCCTAATACAACGCCAATAATAAGTGCGATGAATGCTGCTTCAAGTCCTAATCTTGCTGATGTCTTTAAGCCATCTGCAATGATATCAACAACTTCTCTACCCTTCTGCTTTAAAGAAGGACCGAAATCGAACTTTGTAACAACGTCCTTTAGATAAGTTACATACTGAGTTGCAAGTGGCTTGTCTAATCCATACTTAGCCTCAAGTGCTGCTTGAGCTGCTTCTGTCATGGACTTCTCTCCCTGGAATGGGCCACCTGGTACAGCATGCATTACGAAAAATGTAACTGTGATTACTACCCATACAGTTACTACTGCTAATAGCAGTCTCTTTAAAATGTACAGTAATGTCTTTGAATTCATAATTAACAACTGCCTTTCCGATTTTTTTATTGTGCTATTCTAAAAATCCACGAGTTGGACCAAAAGCTATAGCACGCCATTCACTATTTAAAAATCAATTTCAAAATAACATTGGTTATTTACTCATTAATTTAGCCATAGATATTAATTTGTGAATGTGCAAGTAAATGTGTTGTTTTGTAATTTTGTTTAAAAATAGTCAAATGTGTTTTTTGTTTCATGCATTTAACGCTTTAATCGGTTAAAGTGCTTTGATGTAAAACTATGCAAGGATGCTTTGCATCTTTGCATATAATCCCTTTTTTTCATTTTTATACAACCCCTAACCTTTAAAAGTTTAGGATTCTTATCTCTGTTCCATAGGTTTTAGAACTTTGATCATCATTTTCCATCCTTCTCTACATCAAAGGTTGTTAATTTTAAAATTTTATTTAAAATTTATTCTTTATAGCAAAACAGCGTCCACAGCTAATGTGTGGACGCCATTGTCTGTTAATCTTATCAATAATATTGGTAATAAATCTAATAATATTATCTCTTTGAGAACTGTGGAGCACGACGAGCTGCCTTTAAGCCGTACTTCTTTCTTTCCTTCATACGTGGATCTCTTGTTAAGAAACCAGCCTTCTTAAGTGATGGACGGAATTCGTCTGAATCTACCTGAAGAAGTGCTCTTGAAATACCATGTCTGATAGCGCCAGCCTGACCTGTTGTTCCACCGCCATGAACGTTAACGATTACATCGTACTTCTCTGTTGTTTCTGTGAGAACTAATGGCTGCTTTACAACAACCTTAAGTGTCTCAAGACCAAAATATTCATCAAGTGATCTCTTATTTATTGTAATATTACCTGTACCAGGTACTAAATATACTCTAGCAATACTGCTTTTTCTTCTACCTGTTCCGTAGAACTTTCCATTAGCTTTCTTTGCCACTGTTATTTCCTCCTTATATTATGCCTATTAAAACTTTAATACTTCTGGCTTCTGTGCTGCCTGCTCATGTTCTGGGCCTGCATATACGTGAAGCTTTGTGTACATCTGACGTCCTAAAGGTCCCTTTGGAAGCATTCCCTTAACAGCTAATTCAATAACTCTTTCAGGCTTCTTAGCCATCATTTCCTTAAGTGTTGTTTCCTTCATACCACCTACGTAGTCTGAGTGATTGTAATAAATCTTCTGATCTAACTTCTTACCAGTTGTCTTTACCTTAGAAGCGTTGATAACGATTACGTTGTCACCACAGTCAAGGAATGGTGTGTACTCAGGCTTATTCTTACCTCTAAGTACAGCAGCAACCTGTGATGATAAACGACCTAATGTATAATCTGCAGCATCTACAACATACCATTTTCTTTCGATATTAGATGCACTAGCCATAAATGTCTTGTTACTCATGGTTTCCTCCTAAATTGCTTTAATGCACTTTAATGTTTCATAATTATTATCAAATACTTCTCCGGGGCATTGGCTAAGTATTCATAATCATAATTAATGTCAGCGTATTACACGCCACATTTAAGAATTATATATCACCGCGCTTATGGTGTCAATGATTTTTTCTCTTTAGTTTAGATTATTAAGTTCCACTTTTTTAAGCCCTAATACTGGATTTCTACTAGGGTTAAGCCTTGTGGCGGAGCAGTTTCCCCTGCTTTGGTTCTATCAAGGGCTTCTAGCATTTCTTTGACATATTGTGGCTCAAATCGGCCTTTGCCAACTCCTACTAGTGTTCCTGCTATTATTCTTACCATATTATATAGAAAACCATTTCCTTTTACTCTTATTATTATCTCGCCTTGATAGTCTTTGCCTTCTTTTTTATCTTTGGCTATTAGTTCTATTGAGTAAATGGTTCTAATGGTTGTTTCTGCCTGTGTATGCACGCTTGCAAAACTTTTAAAATCGTGTTCTCCTATTAGGTAGTTTGCGGCTTCTTGCATTTTTTCTAAATCTAGCTTTGCCTGTACGTGCCAGCTATATCTTCTTTCTTGTGGTAGATAAAATTCTGTATTTGAGATCTTGTATTCGTAGGTCTTTTTTGTGTCACAGTGTCTTGGATGAAAGTCTTTATCTACTTCTTCTGATTTTTGTATCTGTATATCTTCTGGCAAATATCTATTGAGGGCATAGCTAAATCTGTCTGCTGGTATTGTGGAACCTGTGTCAAATACTGCTACATTTCCTTTGCCATGCACTCCCGCATCGGTTCTACTTGCTCCGATTACGTGTACATTTTCACCAGTAAGACTTGCTATGGCTTTGTCTAGTTCTGCCTCGATTGTTGGAGCGTTTGGCTGTATCTGCCAGCCGCTGTAGTTGGTTCCGTCGTAGCTTACTGTAAGCTTTATTCTTTTCATTATTACCTCTTAAAATATGATATTCAGGCTAATACAGATTCCTAAGTATAGGATGAGTATTAGGTAGGCTAAATAGTCGTTTTTGCTATATTTTAATGGTTTCATCTTGGTTCTGCCATTAGACCCGTGATAGCATCTTGCTTCCATGGCCATTGCTAGGTCGTCTGCTCGTCTAAAGGCGGAGATGAATAGTGGTACTAAGATTGGCACCATGGCTTTTGCTCGCTTTATGAAGTTTCCTGTTTCAAAGTCGGCGCCTCTTGCTTGCTGCGCGCGCATGATTTTGTCGGTTTCATCGATTAGGATTGGGATGAATCTTAGTGCGATGGACATCATCATGGCGATTTCGTGTACTGGGACTTTGATATATTTTAAAAATGATAATCCTTTTTCTAGTCCGTCTGTTAGGTTGTTTGGTGTAGTAGTTAGGGTCATTAGGGATGAGCCCATGATTAAATATACTAGTCTGATTACCATAAAGATGGCGGTTTTTAGGCCTCTGTCTGTGATGGTAATTTTCCACACTTTAAAAATTACGGTTCCTGGTGTTAAAAATAGGTTAAATGCCGCGCTTATTAGTATCAAAATTAGGATTGCCTTTAGGCCTCTTACGATGAACTTAAAGGGTACTTTTGAGGCGATTATTAGGCCTGCTAGGGCTAGGGTTGCCACGATGTACACGAGAATGTTCATGCCGAGGAACAGGGATATGATAAAAATAAGTGTCCCCATGAGTTTTACTCTTGGATCTAGGCTATGTATCACCGAATTTGTTTGATAGTATTGTCCTATTGTTATGTCTCTTATCATAATATCTCCAATATGCTTTTCTTGGCCTCTTCTATAGTGATGGCGTCTGTGTCTACGTCAAATCCTGCATTTTTCAAATCGTTCATAATATATGTTACTTTTGGTGCTGCTAGGCCAATTTCTTCTAATTCTTTATGATGTCTAAATACATTCTTAGGTGTGTCGTCATATTTAAGTATTCCGTCGTTCATTACCATGATTCGGTCTACGTGTGTGGCTACATCTTCCATGCTGTGGGACACGAGAATGATTGTGATGCCTGTCTTTCGTAGATTTTCTAATACTGAAAATATTTCGTCGCGGCCTTTTGGATCTAGGCCCGCTGTTGGTTCATCGAGTATTAGTACTTCTGGTTTCATGGCTAAGACGCCTGCGATTGCTACTCTTCTTTTTTGTCCACCGGATAAATCAAATGGTGAATTGTAGTAAAATTTTTCATCTAGTCCTACTAGCTTCAAGCTTTCAAAGGCTCTTAGTTCGCATTCTTGCTTTGATAGGCCTTGATTTTTAGGGCCGAAGCATACATCTTTAAAGATAGTGCTTTCAAAGAGCTGGTGCTCTGGGTACTGGAATACTAGTCCTACCTTGCTTCTTAGCTCTTTCATATTGTAGCCTTTTTCATAAATATCTTGCCCATCATAATAAATGTGACCTGATGTTGCCTTATTTAGTCCGTTTAGATGCTGTATAAAGGTTGACTTTCCTGACCCTGTGTGTCCGATTAGGCCAATAAATTCGCCTTTTTCAATTACGCAGCTTACGTCTTTTAGGGCATGTCGTTCAAAGCTTGTGCCGGCCTCATATATATAATTTATCTTATCTACTATTATTGACATTTTTAAGTCCTCTAATTCTTTCTAGCTCAGTTATTAGCTCTTTAGTTGTTAGAATGCCTTCTTTGATATCGAGACCTTCTTTGCGCAATTCGTGGGCTAACTCGGTAACCTGCGGCACGTCTAATCGTAGTTCTTTTAATTTTTCTACCTGTGAAAATATATCTCTTGGTTTTCCTTGCATCACAAGTTTGCCTTCATTCATTACATAGACTTCATCGGCGTCGATTACTTCTTCCATGTAATGTGTAATTAGGATTATTGTTACATTTTCCTTTTTATTGAGTTCGTGTAGAACTTCTATTACTTCTTTTCGTCCGTTTGGATCAAGCATAGCTGTTGGCTCGTCAAGGACTATACACTTTGGCTTCATTGCTACAATTCCTGCAATTGCAACTCTCTGCTTTTGTCCACCTGAGAGCTTAGTTGGATTAGCTAATCTGAAGTCATACATGCCTACTGCTTTTAAGCTTTTTTCCACACGTTCCCAGATTTCATCTTCTGGAACGCCGATATTCTCTGGGCCAAAGCCTACTTCTTCATCTACTAGTGTGCAGATGATCTGGTTATCTGGATTTTGGAATACCATTCCTGCAGTCTGACGAATTCTTAGGGTGTTCTCATGTTCTAGGGTATTCATTCTGTCTACCCAAACGCTTCCTTCTGTTGGACTTACTAGTGCATTTAGGTGTTTTGCAAATGTAGACTTGCCGGAACCATTATGTCCTAAAACCGCAACAAAATCCCCTTCTTTTATATCTATATTTACGTTATCGATAGCTTTATTAATGCTTTCAACGTTGCCTTCTTCGTCACGTCTTATATATTCAAATGTTAGGTTTTCTGCCTTAACTATATTCAAATTATTTTCCTCGTTTCTAATTAATGTGTAACTAATTTCCTCATTAACTACAATCTCTTTTAGTTTATCACATTTTATATGATTTATCATTTCTATTCAATAAGGCTATAAAAATTTTAGAAATATAAAAAAGCGGATATGTAAAACATATCCGCTTGTTAGCTATATCATACTATGGTTCTTAAATTAAACTAATTCAAGAATAACTTCCATAGCTGCATCGCCCTTTCTTAAACCGATCTTTACGATTCTTGTGTAGCCACCCTTACGGTCAGCATACTTAGGTGCGATTTCATCAAAAAGCTTATTAGTAAGATCAACCTTCTTTGTGTTCTTCTTCTTACCAGCTACAGCTGTAGGAACTTCTGTTACTGTGTAAAGAACCTTGTCCATCTGCTTTCTAGCATGAAGTCTTGAAGGCATATCCTTCTTGATTTCCTTATCAACTGTTTCGTAAACTGTAACCTTCTTACCGTCTACAACTTCCTTAACTCTCTTACCGTTAGCGTCCTTCTTAGCTACCTTAGCCTGAACTGTAACAGTTTCGAAGTTATCCTTTTCCTTAACAGCTAATGTGATAAGGTGTTCAGCAATCTTGCTAACTTCCTTAGCTCTAGCCTCTGTTGTTACGATCTTACCGTTCTCGATAAGTGCTGTAACCTGGTTTCTTAATAATGCCTTTCTCTGGCTAGATGTTCTGCCGAGCTTTCTGTACTTTGCCATTTTAAAATCCTCCATTTGTAACATCAGCACACGCGCATAGGTCTTATAGCACCAATGTTTCTACTACAAATTATTAGTTGCGCAGTGGGAAAACCACTGTTCCACCTCTCGCACGCGCATTAGGTCTTACTGCAATTGGCGATATATTAATACATAAATGTACTAATCAAAATTAATCATCACTTGGCTTAAGATGTAAGTTTAATTCCTTAAGCTTAAGTAATACTTCGTCTAATGACTTCTTACCAAGATTTCTAACCTTCATCATATCATCTGAAGTCTTATTACATAATTCTTCAACTGTATTGATACCAGCTCTTCTAAGACAATTAGAAGAACGAACTGATAATTCAAGGTCTTCGATGCTCATTGAAAGAACCTTAGAAGACTCGTCTTCCTGTGGTTCAACCATGATCTCAGCCTTAACTGCATTCTCTGAAAGGTTAATAAATCCTTTAAGATGTTCTGAAAGAACCTTAGCTGCAAGGCTTAAAGCCTCGTCTGGAGCTATAGTTCCGTTAGTGAAAATGTCAAGTGTTAACTTATCAAAGTCTGTATCCTGACCAACACGAGTGTTCTGAACAGACATGTTAACTCTCTCAACTGGTGTATAAATAGAATCAATAGCGATTACGCCTGCTGCAGCATCATCTCTCTTGTTCTTTTCTGAACTAACATAACCACGACCATTAGTAATTGTAAGTTCCATAGAGAGCTTTGCATCAGCTCCATTAAGATGTGCAATTACTAAATCAGGATTAATAATTTCGATATCAGGATCAACCTGGATATCAGATGCCTTAACTACGCCTTCGCCCTTAAAATCAATATGAGCTTCCTTAGGTTCAACCGAGTTGCCGTTATTCTTAATTGATAACTGCTTAATATTCATTACGATCTCAGTAACATCTTCCTTAACGCCAGGAATTGAACTAAACTCATGAAGCACACCATCGATCTTAATGCTGCTTACTGCTGTACCAACTAAAGATGAAAGCATAATTCTTCTTAAAGAATTACCAAGTGTTAAACCATAACCTCTTTCAAGTGGTTCAACTACAAATCTTCCAAACTTTCCATCTTGTGACTCTTCAGTCATCTCAATTTTTGGCATTTTGAAATTGAAATCTGCATCAACCATTATTGCCCCTCCTTATTGGGTATTTAAGTTGTATATATTGCGTTTATCAAAGCTAGGCAATTAAGCATACAGCTTTGTAGCGCGATTATACCTTGTTAAAAGATTCAAAAAATTATATCTTGAATTATTATAACATATAAAGTCGCATAAAAGCCAGCAGGTATGGAAAGTTTTAAATATACTTTCCATACAACTGCCTGGCTTTGAATTACGCATCTTACTTAGAATATAACTCGACGATAAGCATCTCGTTTACAGGAACATCGATTACTTCTCTTGTTGGAAGAGACTTAACCTGACCCTTAAGAGCTTCCTGATCTGCCTCTAACCACTCTGGTACTAATCTACCGTTTGTAGCTTCGAGTACTTCCTTATATCTTGCAGAAGACTTAGACTTTTCTCTGATTTCGATTACGTCTCCAGCCTTTACTAAGTATGAAGGAATGTTAACGCACTTACCGTTAACTAATACGTGCTTATGATCAACGATCTGTCTAGCTTCCTTACGTGTTCTAGCAAGACCTAATCTATAAACAACATTATCAAGTCTGAGTTCAAGCATGATCATAAGGTTTTCACCTGTCATACCCTTCTGCTTCTCAGCTTTCTTATAATAATTTCTAAAAGGCTTTTCTAATACGCCGTAGATGAACTTAGCCTTCTGCTTTTCACGAAGCTGTAAACCATATTCGCTAATCTTTCTTCCAGCATTCTTAGCCTTTCTTCTAGACTTCTTATCTATTCCTAAATATACAGGATCCAAATCAAGGGATCTGCATCTCTTAAGCACTGGTGTTCTATTAACTGCCATTGTATACTACCTCCCTAAATTAAACTCTTCTACGCTTTGGTGGACGACAACCATTATGTGGAACTGGTGTAACATCCTTGATACTTGTAACTTCTAGACCGCAAGCTGAAAGTGCTCTAATAGCAGCTTCTCTACCTGAACCTGGTCCCTTTACCATAACGTCTACAGACTTTAATCCGTGAATTAAAGCAGCCTTTGTAGCTGTTTCAGCTGCCATCTGAGCAGCATATGGAGTAGACTTCTTAGATCCTCTGAATCCAAGACCACCTGCAGATGCCCAAGATAATACATTACCTTCTGCATCTGTTAATGTAACAATTGTATTATTAAAAGATGACTGAATATGTGCCTGTCCTCTTTCGACATTCTTCTTAACACGCTTCTTTGTCACTTTCTTTGTAGCTTTCTGAGCCATGACTATATCCTCCTATTGAGTTTAAAACGTTTAATTTTTATTTAAATTACTTCTTCTTGTTTGCTACTGTCTTCTTTGGACCCTTGCAAGTTCTTGCGTTAGTCTTAGTCTTCTGACCTCTAACTGGAAGACCCTTTCTATGACGGATTCCTCTATAGCAACCAATTTCCTTTAATCTCTTGATATTCATGGCAACTTCTCTTCTTAAGTCACCTTCTACTAAATGCTCTGAATCAGCATCAATAACCTTAGCAATCTTTGCTACTTCTTCGTCTGTTAAGTCCTTAACACGAGTGTCAGGATTAACACCAGCTTCAGCAAGGATCTTATTTGATCTTACACGTCCAATACCATAAACATAAGTAAGTCCGATTTCGATTCGTTTTTCTCTTGGTAAATCCACACCTGAAATACGAGCCATATTACGTAACCTCCGTTAATTAACTAATTAATGTGTTATTTCGAAACTTATTATTATACACATACGCAGCTCCTTGCTTCGATAAGTTTCCTATCTATGCATGGCCTGAAATGTGTGCGTTGCCTTATAATAACTATATCAAATAGTAATTATCTTCATTCAATAATTACTGCAGCCGCAAATTAATAATCATCAAGTCGTACTTATAGTACTTTGCTTAATACTTGATGAATTTACATTGATAGCAATAATGACTTTGCTACCCATATGCAGAACCTAAGAAGCTAAACTTCTTAACAGGAAATTAACCCTGTCTCTGCTTGTGCTTAGGGTTTTCACAGATAATTCTGATGCTGCCCTTTCTCTTAATGACTTTGCATTTTTCACAAATTGGTTTAACTGATGATCTAACCTTCACTGCAAAAGCCTCCTTTCAGACAAGTTCGTGAACAATTATATCACAAATAAAAATATAATTGCAACAACAAATTATAAAATATTCCACTTAAATATTAAGTAGATTATTTATCACGCCAAATAATTCTTCCCTTTGTTAAATCATATGGTGACATTTCAATTGTTACTTTATCACCTGGAAGAATTCTAATATAGTTCATTCTTAGCTTACCACTAATTGTAGCTAAGATCTGGTGTCCATTTTCTAACTCTACTTTAAAAAATGCATTAGGTAACTTTTCTACTACTGTTCCTTCGATTTCAATTACATCAGCCTTTGACATAAATCCTCCTAATTTCTTTTACTAATATACTGCTTTATTTCTAGTTTGATTTCTTCATCAGAAATTTTCTGATTTTCTTGAATCTTTCTATATAATAATGAATTTTCATTCTTTATTATCTGCACATGTTTCTTCTTCTTTTTTTTCGGCTTGTCACACATTTTCAAATAGCCATCTGATAAGTAGACATATTGTGAATCTTCACCGATTACAATATATATCTTATCTTTATCGTGGCCTACTAGTGACTTTGCCATTAAACCTTTTAGCTCATTAATCATTATATTCACCTTAATTTTCTAATGTTAAAATTTCCGGTCCGTCCTTTGTTACGAGAACGGTATTCTCATAGTGAGCTGATAACGAATGGTCTCTTGTTTCTACTGTCCATCCATCATCTAGGAAGTTAACTCTCCAATCGCCCGCTGTTACCATTGGTTCGATTGCAAGTGTCATACCTTCATGTAAACGAATACCACGATGTTCTTGTCTAAAGTTAGGAATCTGTGGATCTTCATGCATTGATGTTCCAATACCATGTCCGCATAAATCTCTTAATACTCCATAACCAAAAGATTCGTTATAATCCGCTATTGCATTAGATATCTCGTGTAGACGACATCCTTCTTTAGCAAATTTTATTCCTTCAAAAAAGCTTTGTTTAGTAACATCCATTAATTGTTGAGCTTCTTTTGAAACTTCACCTACGCCATAAGTTCTTGCTGCATCTGCCATATATCCTTTGTATGATAGGACTGTATCTAGTGAAACTATGTCTCCATCACGCAATATTTTATTCTTGCTAGGAATTCCATGTACTACTTGATCGTTTACAGAAACACAAAATGAAGCTGGATAACCTTCGTAGCCTTTTTCTTCTGGAATACATCCATAGCTTCTTATGATTTCTTCACCAATCTTGTCGATTGTATATGTTGAAACTCCCGGCTTTATCTCATTTGCAATTTCTTTATATACTTTTCCAAGTATTTTTCCTGCTTCTCTCATTAACTCGATTTCTCGAGGGCTTTTAATTGATACTGACATATCTATTTCTCCTTGTAGTGATTAAGCAAGAATCTCTACGATAGCATTAAATACATCATCCATAGCCATTGTTCCGTCTACTTCACGTAATACGTTCTTCTTATTATAGTATTCAATAAGTGGCTGTGTCTGATCATGATATACAGATAATCTATTCTTTACTGTTTCTGGCTTATCATCATCTCTAAGGATTAACTTTTCTCCACATGTATCACATACGCCTTCAACCTTTGGTGCGTTAAATTCGATATGGTATGTTGCTCCACAACCTACACATGCTCTTCTTCCGCCCATTCTCTTAATGATGTTCTCATCTGGTACTTCAACGTTAATAGCGAAATCTACTGATTCTCCATTAGCTGCCAATGCCTTATCGAGAGCTTCTGCCTGTGGAATTGTTCTTGGGAATCCATCTAATACATATCCATTAGCTGCATCTGGCTGCTTGAATCTATCCATAATTAAATCTACTACTAATTCATCTGGTACAAGTTCGCCCTTGTCCATATATGTCTTAGCCTTCTGACCTAATTCTGTGTTATTCTTGATATTTGCTCTAAAAATATCTCCTGTTGAAATGTGTGGAATTGAATACTTTGCTGCAATTCTCTTAGCCTGTGTTCCTTTTCCTGCACCTGGTGCACCTAACATAATAATCTTCATTGATAAATCCTCCATTCAATATAACTAGTTCTATATGAAATCGCATAAATTGCGGTTAGATTTCTATTTTAATTGTCATTTACTACATTTTCTCTTTAACACAAATACAGACTTACCTAGGATTTCTCCCAGGTAAGCCCATTATATATCTTTTAATCAATTACTCAGATAAAAATCCTTTGTAATAACGATTAACCATCTGTGCTTCGATCTGCTTTAATGTCTCAAGAACAACACCAACAATAATGATGACTGATGTTCCACCAAATGAAATACTTGCATTGAAGAATCCAGTACAAGCGATTGGTATAAGAGCTACAATAAGTAAACCTACTGCACCAACGAATACGATATAATTAAGTATCTTATTAAGATAATCACTAGTAGATTTTCCTGGTGTGATACCTGGAACTACTCCACCAGCTTTCTTTAAGTTATCCGCTACCTGTATTGGGTTGAATGTAATTGATGTATAGAAGTATGCAAATATAATAAGCAATACTACATAAAGAATTAATCCAACTGAATACTTAGGGTAACTTACTCTGCACCAGTAAGATGAGCTTAAATATCTTGTCCACTCATATGACTTACCAAATAACTGAGCAACAATTACAGGGAACTGCATAAGTGATGATGCGAAAATAACTGGCATAACACCTGCAGTATTAACCTTTAATGGGATATTAGTTGACTGTCCGCCAACCTGCTTTCTTCCTGCAACCTTCTGTGAATATTGAACAGGAATTCTTCTTTCGCCATCCTGAAGGATAACTACTAAAATTACCATTATTACAACAATAGCTAAGATAACAGCTGCTGCTAAAACACCCTTTGCTGGTGTCTGTGTTGCTACGTAAGAGCTGAATAATGTAGCGAAATCACTTGGCATTCCTGAGATAATATTAATTAATAATACGATTGAAATACCATTTCCTACACCGTTTTCAGTAATTCTCTCACCTAACCACATAAGTGCTGCTGAACCTGCTGTAAGTGCAATAACTACAACAATGATTGCTACAACGTAATGAAGTGTACTAAATCCTTCATATCCAGCAATTAAACCTGATCTACCAAATCCAACTGCCATTGCGATACTTTCAATAAGTGATAAACCGATTGTTACGTATCTTGTTATAGCTGCAATCTTCTTTCTACCGTCCTCGCCCTCTTTTTGCATTTCTTCCAATTTTGGAATTGCAATTGTAAGTAACTGCATTATGATCGAAGATGTGATATATGGTGTAATGCTAAGTGCAAAGAGGGACATTCTTTCGAATGAACCTCCTGTAAATGCACTAAGATAATCCAAATCACCGGTATTAATTCCACTAAGTAAGCTACTAAAGTAATCAGTATCTACACCAGGAATCGGAAGAAGACTTCCTATTCTTACAACAACTAAAATTGCTAATGTGTATAATATCTTTTTTCTTATGTCTTTATTTTTAAAAGCGCCTACAAGTGTCTTAAACATACTAGATCACCTCGCAAGTTCCGCCGAGAGCTTCGATCTTCTCCTTAGCTGCAGCACTGAATGCGTTAGCCTTAACTGTAAGCTTCTTTGTAAGCTCACCGTTTGCAAGAATCTTTACGCCGTCCTTAGTATCTTTAACAATACCTGTCTCAATTAAAGTTTCGATTGATACTTCTGAACCGTTATCAAATCTTTCTAATGTAGAAACATTGATAGCTACGAATTCCTTACGATTTCTGTTAGTGAAACCTCTCTTAGGAATTCTTCTATATAATGGCATCTGGCCACCTTCAAAACCAGGTCTTGGTGCTCCTGAACGAGCCTTCTGGCCCTTGTGTCCCTTACCAGCTGTCTTGCCGTTACCTGAACCGTGACCACGACCTCTTCTGAAATTATCACTCTGAACTGAACCTTCTGCAGGTCTTAAATTAGATAAATCCATTCTTGCACCTCCTTCTATTATTTTATATTAAATTTCTTCTACCTTTAACATATAACCAATCTGCTGAATCTGTCCTCTTGTAGCAGCATTATCTGGAAGTTCTACTGTCTTGTGAAGCTTTGTAAGACCCATAGCTTCAACAGTTCTTCTATGCTTAGGAACAGCACTGATTGGAGACTTAACTAAAGTTATTCTTAACTTCTTATCAGCCATTTTAACCTCCATCTGCACCTTTTATGGTGCTAAACAATTTCTTAGCCTAAGATTTCTTCAACTGACTTACCACGAAGTCTTGCAACTTCTTCTGGAGTCTTCATAGCCTGAAGACCAGCGATTGTAGCTAATACTACGTTCTGCTTATTATTAGAACCAAGTGACTTTGTACGAATGTTTCTAATACCTACTAATTCAAGTACTGAACGAGCAGGACCACCAGCGATAATACCAGTACCTTCTGGAGCTCTCTTTAAAAGAACTGTTGCTCCACCGAACTTACCGATGAAATCATGTGGTACTGAACCATTCTCATCCATTGGAATTTCTACTAAATGCTTGATGGCATCTTCCTTTCCCTTGCGGATAGCTTCAGGAACTTCAGCTGCCTTACCAACACCAGCGCCAACGTGACCATTACGATCACCAACAACTACTAAAGCTGCAAAACGCATATTACGTCCACCTTTTACAACCTTAACTACGCGCTTGATTGATACTACGTTATCGTCTAATTCTAGCTGACTAGCATCAATAATTGTACGTTTCATACTGTTTTCTCCCTTCCGCTTAGAACTGGAGGCCAGCTTCTCTTGCTGCCTCTGCTAATGCCTTTACTTTACCTTGATATATGAATCCGCCTCTGTCATAAACGACAGTTGTAATTCCCTTTTCTAATGCCTTCTTAGCAACTACAGTACCTACTACTGTTGCAGCTTCAACATTATTAGTCTTCTCTACTTCAGCCTTAACGTCAGCGTCAAGTGTTGATGCAGAAACAAGTGTCTTACCAACTGTGTCGTCAATAATCTGAGCGTACATATGATTGTTACTTCTGAAAACAGCTAAACGTGGTCTTTCAGTTGTTCCGCTGAAACGGTTACGTGTTCTCTTATGCTTTGCTTCACGAACTAATGCTCTTGACTTCTTACTAACCATTATATTCACTCCTTTAATTATTTCTTACCAGTCTTACCAACCTTACGTCTGATTACTTCATCAGCATACTTGATACCCTTACCCTTATATGGTTCTGGAGCTCTCTTAGATCTGATTTCAGCTGCGTACTGGCCAACTTTTTCTTTATTAATACCCTTAACAAAAATGATGTTCTGTCCATCAAGAGTTGTTTCAATTCCTTCTGGATCTTCCATCTCTACAGGATGTGAGTAACCTAATGAAAGGATTAACTTCTTACCCTGCTTCTGTGCTCTATAACCAACACCGTTAACTTCAAGCTTCTTCTCGTAGCCTTCTGTTACACCGATTACCATGTTGTTAATAAGAGTTCTTGTTAAGCCGTGTAATGACTTCATCTTCTTTAAGTCGTTAGGTCTTGAAACAACAACTTCACTACCTTCAACCTTAATGTCCATTTCTGCAGGTAAAACTCTTTCGAGTGTTCCCTTAGGACCCTTTACAGTCACTTTATTATTTTCTGCTACCTCAACTGTAACACCAGCTGGAATAGCGATAGGCATTCTTCCTATACGTGACATGCCGTGCACCTCCTAAAAATTATTAAGAAAACATTTACAATGATAGGAATATGTTTTCTTGGTTGGGTTAATAGTTATAGGATTAAACAAATTAAATCCTAACGATTTAATTATAATTATAATCCTTAGTAACGTCTATATAATTACCAAACGAAGCAAAGAACTTCTCCACCAACGCCGAGCTTTCTAGCTTCCTTATCTGTTACAACACCCTTGTTTGTAGAGATGATTGCAACACCAAGACCACCTAATACCTTAGGAAGATCTGTCTTGTTAGCATAAACTCTAAGACCTGGCTTAGAAATTCTCTGAAGTCCAGAAATGATCTTTTCATTCTTATCCTTACCGTACTTTAAAGTAACGCGGATATCCTTGAAGTTTCCATTCTCAACAACTTCATAAGACTTAATGTAACCCTCATCTAAAAGAATCTTAGCGATTGAAAGCTTCATCTTAGATGCTGGAATATCAACTGTGTCGTGCTTTGCTGTATTTGCATTACGAATTCTTGTAAGCATATCTGCAATTGGATCTGTCATTAATATTTCCTCCTTATAATTCACTGGTTTCCAGCTTTCGCTGGACTACGTCAATTGTTTGCACTTAATGTGCACTAAGTTGATAACAACTTAAAATATATTGCTTAAAGCAAGATTTTATCGTTGCAAGTTCTAAGAACTTGCAACAATTATATTAATCTTACCAAGAAGCCTTTTTAACACCAGGGATCTGACCCTTGTATGCTAATTCACGGAAGCAAATTCTGCAGATTCCGTACTTTCTTAAAACAGAATGTGGACGACCACAAATTGTACAACGTGTGTATGCTCTAGTAGAGAACTTTGGTTTTCTCTGCTGCTTAACTTTCATAGAAGTCTTAGCCATAATTTACCTCCTTATATTAATTCTTCTTGAATGGCATGTTGAATAATCTTAATAATTCACGTGCTTCTTCATCTGTGTTAGCTGTAGTAGTGATGATAACATCCATACCTCTAACCTTATCTACCTTATCATATTCGATTTCTGGGAAGATAATCTGCTCTTTAATACCAAGTGCATAGTTACCTCTACCATCGAATGAGTTAGCGCTTACGCCTCTAAAGTCACGTACACGTGGAAGTGCAAGATTTACTAATCTATCAAGGAATTCGTACATCTTTTCACCACGTAATGTAACCTTACAACCAATTGCCTGACCTTCTCTTAACTTGAAGTTAGCAATTGAATTCTTAGCTCTTGTAAGAACTGCTTTCTGACCTGCGATTGTCTCGAGATCCTTTACTGCTGCGTCAAGAACCTTAGAATTTTCCTTAGCTTCACCAACGCCCATATTTATAGTGATCTTATCGATCTTTGGAACCATCATTGGGTTCTTATAACCGAATTTCTCAGTCATCTTCTTAGCGATTTCATTATCATACTGTTCTCTAAGTCTACTCAAAATTATTGCCTCCTTCCTCGATTAATCGATAGCCTTTCCTGTTGCCTTAGCAACACGTACTTTCTTGCCATCCTTTACTTCATAACCAATCTTTGTTGCCTTACCATTTACTGAGTAAGCAATGTTAGATATATCGATTGGTGCTTCCTGATGGAGAATTCCACCCTGCTGATTAGCAGCACTTGGCTTAGCATGCTTAGTAACCATGTTAATACCTTCAACAACTGCTGTGTGGTTCTTAGCATTAACTGTTAATACCTTGCCTTCTTTGCCCTTGTCCTTACCTGCGATAACAACAACTGTATCGCCCTTTTTAATTCTAACAGCTGACATTCGGCACCTCCTATAATACTTCTGGAGCAAGAGAAACGATCTTCATGAACTTCTTCTCTCTTAACTCTCTAGCTACTGGTCCAAAGATACGAGTTCCCTTTGGAGTATTATCATCTTTAATGATAACAGCAGCATTCTCGTCAAATTTAATATATGAACCGTCCTTACGACGTGCGCCCTTAACAGAACGTACTACAACGGCCTTAACAACATCGCCCTTCTTAACAACGCCGCCTGGTGTTGCTTCTTTAACAGAAGCGACGATAACATCACCGATATTTGCATATCTTCTTGTAGATCCGCCCATAACTCTGATGCAAAGAATTTCCTTAGCACCTGTGTTATCAGCAACCTTAAGTCTGGTTTCCTGTTGTACCATAGTACTACCCCTTTCAGTAATATATGTCTCATTCACATCTAGTGAATGTGTTTACTAAAATCATTTCTAAATTACTTAGCTCTGCTGATAATTTCAACTAATCTCCATCTCTTATCCTTAGATAAAGGTCTTGTTTCCATAACCTTTACTACGTCACCGATTAAGCATTCGTTGTTTTCATCATGAGCCTTAAGCTTATATGTTCTCTTTACAATCTTGTTGTAAAGTGGATGTTTAACGTTATCTTCTACTGCAACCACGATAGTCTTATCCATCTTGTTGCTGACAACCTTACCTGTACGAGTTTTTCTTAAATTTCTCTCTTCCACAGTTGTACTCCTTTCTTAGGATTAATTTATCATCCAGCTTAGCAATTAAGCATTCTTCTGTGCAATTACAGTCTGGATTCTAGCGATGTTCTTACGAACCTCTTTAATTCTGCTTGTGTTATCCAACTGATTAGTTGCGTTCTGGAATCTTAAATTGAAAAGTTCCTTCTTAGCAGCTACTAATTCTTCATTTAACTCTGCAGCTGATTTTGCCTTTAAATCTTCTACATACTTATTAATTTTCACTGTTATCACCGCCTTCTAAGTCTGCACGTGAAACGATCTTACACTTGCATGGAAGCTTGTGAGTAGCAAGACGAAGAGCTTCTCTAGCTGTCTCCTCTGCTACGCCTGAGATCTCGAACATAACACGTCCAGGTTTAACTACTGCTACCCAGCACTCTAAGTTACCTTTACCTTTACCCATACGTACGCCGATAGGCTTACCTGTAACAGGCTTGTCTGGGAAAATCTTAATAAATACTTTACCGCCACGCTTGATATATCTTGTCATAGCAACTCTGGCTGCTTCTATCTGATTAGACTTGATCCAGCATGGTTCTGTTGCAACGATACCGAAATCGCCGTATGCAAGAGTGTTACCTCTTGTTGCCTTACCAGCCATAGAACCACGGAACTGTCTACGATGTTTAACTCTCTTAGGTAGTAACATTACTTATCGCTCCCTTCCTTAACATTAACCTTAGCGTTAGCCTTAGTAGGAAGAACCTCGCCTTCGTAAATCCAAACCTTAACGCCAACCTTACCATATGTTGTGTTAGCTTCTGCAAAACCATAATTGATATCTGCACGAAGTGTCTGAAGAGGAATTGTACCCTCACTATAAAATTCTGTACGAGCCATATCAGCACCGCCAAGACGTCCAGAACAGCTTGTCTTGATACCCTTAGCGCCCTGCTTCATTGTTCTGCCCATGCATGACTTCATAGCTCTTCTGAAAGAGATACGATTCTCTAACTGCTGAGCGATGTTTTCAGCTACTAACTGAGCATCACGATCTGGTCTCTTAACTTCCTTAATATCGATGCTTAATCTCTTAGCAGATGTCATCTTTTCAACCTGCTTCTTTAAAGCTTCGATTTCAGATCCGCCCTTACCGATTACAACACCAGGCTTAGCTGTGTGGATAATAATCTTAAGTCTATCTGAAGCTCTCTCAATTTCGATCTTTGAAATTCCTGCAGCATAAAGCTTCTTCTTAAGGAATTTTCTTATGTTATAGTCTTCAACAAGGTTATCAGCGAATGCATCTTCTGCATACCACTTTGAGTCCCAGTCAGAAATGACACCAACTCTTAAACCATGTGGGTTAACTTTCTGTCCCATAAAATCTCCTTTCTATTCTTTAGGAAATGTTTGATTTCATATTCTAATTTCAAGTAATCTTGAAACAATAAATCAAGTACCGATTAATTATCTTTCATTAAGAATTACAGTGATGTGGCTCATTCTCTTTTCGATTCTGTAAGCTCTACCCTGTGCTCTTGGATGTACTCTCTTCATTGTAGGTCCCTTGTTAGCGAAGCATTCTTCAACGAATAACTTGCTTGGGTCCATACCATTATTGTTCTGAGCATTAGCTGCTGCAGACTTTAATAACTTCTCTATAAGTGATGAAGCATATCTTGGATTGTACATAACGATACCAAGTGCTTCTTCAAGGCTCTTGCCTCTAATAGCATCTAATACGAAACAAGCCTTCTGAACAGATACTCTAGCGTAGCTTAACTTAGCGCTTGGTCTTGTATCCTTAACGGCGTTTCTTTCACGTTTAATTTGGGATCTATGTCCTGTTGCCATGGATTAGTCCTCCTTTCAAAATTTCAAATGTATCCATTATCTATATTAGTAATTACGATTTCTTTAATCGGGAATCCCCGCGGAAGACCCCTTTCGGGTTCTTCCAAAGATTCATCTATTATCTAGACTTCTTTTCGTCCTTACCATGTCCTCTGTAAGTTCTTGTTGCAACGAACTCACCGAGCTTATGACCAACCATATCCTCTGTAACGAATACAGGAACATGCTTTCTTCCATCATGAACAGCAATTGTATGTCCCACGAAACTTGGGAAAATTGTTGAACGACGAGACCATGTCTTGATGACCTGCTTATCGTTTGAAGCATTTAATGCATCAACCTTCTTAAGTAAGCTAGCATCAGCGAAAGGTCCTTTCTTTAATGAACGAGCCATAGGTTAAACCTCCTTATAATCTTGTTTCTCAAAGTTACTAGGCACTAATATTACTTAATACCCTTTCCGTCTCTTCTTCTAATGATAAGCTTGTTAGAAGCCTTCTTCTTCTTACGAGTCTTAAGACCCATAGCAGGCTTACCCCAAGGTGTCATTGGGCTTGGACGACCAACTGGTGCTCTACCTTCACCACCACCGTGTGGATGGTCGTTAGGGTTCATAACAGAACCACGAACTGTAGGGCGGATACCCATATGTCTCTTACGTCCAGCCTTACCAAGATTAATAAGGTTGTGATCACCATTACCTACAACACCGATTGTTGCGCGGCAGATAATTGGAACCATTCTCATTTCGCCAGAAGGTAATCTAAGTGTTGCATACTTACCTTCCTTAGCCATTAACTGAGCTGAGTTACCAGCAGAACGAACAAGCTGTCCACCCTTACCTGGATATAACTCGATATTGTGAACCTGTGTACCAACTGGAATTTCTGTGAATGGTAAGCAGTTACCAACTCTAACTTCAGCACCAGCACCGTTCTGTACTGTCATGCCATCTGTTAAACCAGCAGGTGCAAGGATATATGACTTCTCACCATCAGCGTAAGCGATAAGTGCGATGTTAGCAGTTCTGTTAGGATCGTATTCGATACCGATAACCTTAGCAGGAACTCCTTCCTTGTTTCTCTTAAAATCGATTACTCTGTACTTCTGCTTGCTTCCACCACCGTGGTGACGTACAGTAATCTTACCCTGGTTGTTACGACCAGCAGTCTTGCTCTTCTTAGCAAGTAATGACTTCTCAGGAGATGACTTTGTAATTTCAGAGAAATCTGAACCAGTCATGTTTCTTCTGGAAGGTGTATATGGGTTATAAGTTTTAATTCCCATTTTTTTCTCCTTTCGGCTGTGTAATATTGTTTTCTACACGTCTATATCTTAAAGTCCTTCGAAGATTTCGATTTCCTTAGAATCAGCTGTTAACTGCACGATAGCCTTCTTTGTCTTAGCTGTGTAGCCCTGATCCTTTCTGTTAGCTCTCTTCTTCTTACCGTTGTTATTCATTGTGTTAACTGAAGCAACCTTTGTTCCTTCAAACATCTTCTCAACAGCTTCCTTAATCATAGTCTTGTTAGCGTCTGTATGAACTAAGAATGTATACTTCTTAGAAGCCATATCAGTCATTGACTTTTCTGTGATTACAGGCTTGAGGATTACATCATAATACTGAATATTTGCCATTATGCATACACCTCCTCTAATTTTTCAACAGCTGCCTTAGTAACAACTAATGTATCATACTTAAGAACATCATAAGTATTGATTTCGCTAGTGTTTGAAACCTTAGCACCGTTAACGTTTCTACCAGAAAGAACAACGTTCTTGTTCTCTCCTTCAAGAACTACTAAAGCCTTAGAAACCTTAAGGTTGTTTAATACCTCTACGAATTTCTTTGTCTTTACTTCATCAAGATTGAATTCATCTAAAACAACAATCTTGCTATCAGCTACCTTAGAAGATAAAGCTGAAAGAAGAGCGATTCTCTTCTCCTTCTTATTCATCTTGAATGAATAATCTCTTGGCTTTGGTGCAAATACAACACCACCGCCTGTCCACTGTGGAGATCTTGTAGAACCCTGTCTAGCATGACCAGTTCCCTTCTGTCTCCATGGTTTTCTTCCGCCGCCAGATACTTCTGAACGAGTCTTTGCAGACTGTGTTCCCTGACGATTATTTGCAAGCTGGCTTACAACTGCAAGATGTACAAGATGTTCATTAACTTCAACACCAAATACTGCATCGTTTAATTCGATTGAGCCAACTTCTTTGCCTTCAATATTGTAAACAGATACGTTTGCCACTGTTTAGTCCTCCTTCCTTGGTAAAGATTACTTACTAACCTTTACTGTTTCTTTCAAAGTTACTAATGACTTCTTAGGTCCAGGTACTGCACCCTTAACTAAGATAACGTTATTCTCAACATCAACTCTTACTACTTCAAGATTCTGGATTGTGATTCTCTTAGAACCCATATGTCCAGGCATTCCTTTTCCCTTGAATACTCTACCAGGTGTTGTTGCTGATCCGTTAGAACCCTGATGTCTGTGGAATTTAGAACCGTGCGCCATAGGACCTCTAGACTGTCCTAATCTCTTGATAGCGCCCTGGAAACCTTTACCCTTAGAAATAGCAGTTGCATCTACCTTATCGCCTGCTGCGAAGATATCTGCCTTAATTTCGTCCTTAACATTGTATTCAGAAGAGTTTTCAAACTTGAACTCTCTAACGAATCTCTTATAAGGAACCTCTGCCTTGTCAAAATGTCCCTTAACTGGCTTGCTAACGAGCTTTTCTCTAATATCAGCAAAACCAACCTGGACAGCTTCGTAACCGTCGTTTTCGACTGTCTTTACTTGTGTTACAACACAAGGGCCAGCCTGTAATACAGTTACAGGTGTTAAAACACCATCTTCGTTGAAGATCTGTGTCATTCCGACCTTAGTAGCTAAAATAGCCTTCTTCATACTCTTTTCCTCCTGTTAAATCTACAGCGGACAAGATGATAAATAAATTCAGCGCATCCTGTCATCCTAGATAAGTTAATATAAGTGGAACCTGCACCACCGTTATAGGAATGCTTTTGTTGCTTCTATATTAAACCCTTAGGATTAGCTCTCATTGTTATTGAAACTTAAATGTTTCTTGCTGCGTTTTCTTGTTAATCAAGAAAATGTCTTGGCAATGATTAGTTCATTACCTTAAGGTTGATGAATACACCAGCTGGCATCTCTAACTTAGATAAAGCATCTACTGTCTTCTGAGATGGCTGTAATACATCGATAAGTCTCTTATGAGTTCTCTGTTCGAACTGCTCTCTAGAGTCCTTGTACTTATGTACAGCTCTAAGAATTGTAACAACTTCCTTCTTTGTTGGAAGAGGTACTGGACCACTAACATTAGCTCCTGTCTTCTTTGCAGTTTCAATGATCTTCTTAGCAGACTGATCGATTAACTGATGATCATAAGCCTTCAAAGTAATTCTGATTACCTGATTTGCCATAAAAAAAGTCGCCTCCTTCGCACTTTATAAATAGTAAGTACGACAAGCGGTGACTGTACACACTCCCACGTGTATCATATTATCTCTTACGAGAAACTTGATTCATCGTGGTCTACTAAAACTGAGTCTTAGTAGCAATTATAGTACAGTGACTTGTCGCCAGATTCTTCGCCGGAATCGCTTCCAGCCTTGACATTCGCTCCACGGAAAACCTACATTCAAGCTATTGTTCAAATGTAGCAACCTCTCGCTTCACAGCTATCAATGTCACAGCATGTATAAATATACACTAGGAGTATATTATTTGCAAGAATTCTTTTGTATTTTTTTTAGAACAATAAAAAAATAAAGCCACGGAACTTTCAAGTTAATTTTCGAAAGCCCCGCGGCAATAATAATTATATTCATAGATACATTTTCATAATAATTGTAATGAAAATGTATTCGCTATATCTAAGTTTACGAATTCCTTCTATAATAAGTAACTTTTCTTATAAGAAGAAACCCCTTCGCTCCATCTTAGTAGAAGTAGAAGTTAAGGTAAACATCATCAATTAACCATTCGCCATCTTCATATACATAATCGATGTAGTAATAGCTATTGTATGTGTAAGAACCTGACTTTTCTTCTTCACTGCCGTAACCTGTATACTTGTACTTACCTGAAATTGTATATCCAAGATAAATTCTCATCTTTGGAGCACCTTCATCAGTTAATGTAAAGTACTTTGTACCAACAGTAGCCTTAACAGCTGAAAGATCATAAGATGTAACATCTCTAGAATAAGAACTATATGCTTGATGGAAATCATCAACTAAATCATCATACTCATCCTCAACATCAGCCTCAGAAGATACCAAGCTCTTAATGTCGCTATAACCCTTCTTCTCGTAAGCAGCCTTAGCAATAGTTGCAATGTCTGACTGAGCCTTTTCCATTGCAGCCTTTTCAGCATCATCTGTAAAGCTTAAATCAGAGTAAGAAATAGACTTAAGGCTTTCATCATAAGAAACATTGATTGATGTCTCGTAATCCTCAGTTACATCACTTGTAAGCTTAATCTTATTATCACCTGCGAAAATGTATGGAATAACGTAAGTATCATAATAAGAACCGTAGCTTGAGTTATCAGCCTTGATGTAATTAGACTTAACCTCAACGCCATTGATTGATAATGTACAACCCTTAGGAACCTGAATTGATGTGTTTTTGTAAACAAGACCTTCTGATGAAACCTTATACTTCTTAAAGAAGAGTAAGTACTTGTCGTTAGTCTGTGAAAGAACGTAAGTACTCTGGTTACCATTGCTTGTAGCTGTTGAATAAGTAACCTTAACAGTTGCGCTACCCTTTGTGCTACCAGCTGTGCTGTAAGCGTCAGTAACTGTAATACCAGTAACCTTCTCACCTGTTGCATCAGCATGTGCATTAATTAAAGCTTCCTTAGTTAAGAACTCGCTATCAGGAAGGTTAATTAAATCGTAAGCTGTATCCCAGTCACACTGTTCAATAGCTGTAACATACTTCTTAGCTGTCTTCTTGTAATCAACACCAGCCTTACCAATAGAAACAAATGCAACGATAGCTACAATAACAGCAACAACTGCTACTGCAATACCAACGATCTTCTTGTTAAGCTTAAATGGCTTAGCAGGCTGCTGCTGATATGGAGCCTGGTTGTAACCATTGTTAGCATAGTTAGGATTGTAACCGTTGTTAAAGTTCTGGTTTGCATTTGGATCAAATCCATTGTTAAAATTCTGGTTTGCATTTGCATCAAATCCGTTGCTAAAGTTCTGGTTTGCATTTGCATCAAATCCATTGTTAAAGTTCTGGTTTGCATTTGCATCAAATCCATTGTTAAAGTTCTGGTTTGCGTTTGGATCAAATCCGTTAGCAAAGCCCTGAACTGGCTGAGCTTCCTGATTTACAAAAGCATCTGTAGCCTGATTAGCTGCCACATCTACTGTATCTGCTGCCTGATTAGCAACATCTGCAGCCTCAGCTGTTTCATTAGCAGCTGCATTTAATGTTTCGTTAAAGTCATCAAGATTTAATTTTGTTCCGCAGTTTCCACAAAATACTGCATCGTCTTCATTCTTAGTTCCACAATTAGGACAAAACATATAAATCCTCCCATATTATTACTTTTTTGATCTCATTAAACCTCTTCATTAAGAAAGCTCAAATGCCACCTAAACCCTCACAAGTAAACATAAATAAGCCATTAAGTGCACCCTTAATGCATAAGCCCCTCATAATAAAGTTTTATAAAATCTTTAGAAATGATAACATGAACCGCTGTCTATTTCAAGACTAATTACCATTTATTTCATCATTTAATTCATTTAAATAAACCCAACGGTCCATTTTTTCCAAGAGCAACGTTTCCTTTTCCTCTTTTTCCTTAGTAAGTTCATTAAGCTTTACAAAGTCAGTAGCACACTTAACAATAAGTTCATCTATCTCTGATATTCTATTTTCCAGTTTAGCAATATCATCATCAATAGTTTCGAATTCCTTCTTCTCCGCATAGCTAAACTTCCTACTGTGAGACTTGTTAGCCTTGTATTCGTTAGCCGCCTCAAGGTTTCTGGCATTTGAAAATGTATTGTTAATAGTAGAGTCAGCTCTTGCCCCGTTCTCTAACAACTTGCCAGCCATAACGGCCTTGTCCCTGTAATCGGAATAGCCGCCCTCGTACTGGCTTAGGTGTCCATTTTCAAAAGCAAAAATTCTATCCACCACTCTATCAAGGAAGTAGCGGTCATGAGAAACCACAATGACAATACCCGCAAAGCCATCAAGATACTCCTCCAAAATCTCAAGAGTCTCAATGTCCAAATCATTAGTAGGCTCATCAAGAATAAGCACATTTGGCGCACTCATAAGCACCGACAAAAGATAGAGACGTCTCTTCTCGCCACCAGAAAGCTTACGAATAGGAGTCCACTGCTGCTTAGGCCCAAAAAGGAACTTCTCACACATCTGAGAAGCAGTGGCCTTACCCTCAGCGGTTGTGACATACTCGCCGATAGAACGCACAAATTCAAGCACTGTAGCATTTTCATCAAGAGGCTCATTCTCCTGCATGAAGTAGCCAATGCGCACCGTCTCGCCAATCTCCACGCTACCGCTATCAGGCTTTAGCTCCCCTGTGATAATCTTCATTAAAGTGGATTTGCCGCAGCCGTTACTACCAATGATACCGATTCTATCATCTTTTAAGAAAATGTATTCAAAGTCAGAAAACAGCTTCTTATCCCCGAAGGCCTTGCCCACGTTGTGAAGCTCAATGGTCTTATTGCCTAGGCGAGTTCCCACCGAACTCATAATAAGGTCCGACTTCATAAACTTCGCTCTCGCCTCACGAGAAGCCTGCTTCATGTCCTCATATCTATCAATTCTTGCCTGCTGCTTAGTTGAACGAGCAAGGGCACCACGCTTAATCCATTCTAGCTCCCTGCGAAGAGTATTCTGACGCTTCTTCTCAGTGGCGCGCTCCATCTCCTCCCTCTGAGTCTTAAGCTCAAGAAAGCCAGAGTAGTTGCTGTCGTACTCGTAAAGATTTGCATAATCAAGCTCCACGATCTTGTTAGTGACATTATCAAGGAAATATCTGTCGTGAGTAACCATAATAAGCTCGCCCTTAAAGGCCTTAATATAGTCCTCAAGCCAAATAACCATCTCATTATCAAGGTGGTTTGTAGGCTCATCTAAAATTAAAACCTCGCTAGGCTCTAAGATTGCCTTACAAAGCGCCACCCTCTTTTTAAGGCCACCAGAAAGCAAGCTAATAGACTTGTCAAAATCAGGCACCCCAAGCTTATTTAAAATCTCCTTAGCCTCCGCCTCAGTTGCATTGTGCTTACCACGCATACAATAAGAAAGAACTGTTTCATTTTCAAGGAAGTTTGGCATCTGTTCAAGATATGTAACATTTACACCATTGCCCTTAATAACCTTACCCTCATCTGGCTCCTCAAGGCCTGCGATGATTTTTAAAAATGTAGACTTGCCCGTACCGTTAACGCCAATGACGCCGATTTTGTCGCCCTTGTTAATTCCTAGAGATACATTTTTAAAAAGATCCTTCTCTCCATAAGTCTTAGATATATTCTCAACGTTTAAAATATTCATATATAAACCTTTCCACAAAGAAATTACTTCTTATATAATTTATTAACATTCTTTTTGAACGCAGTGTAAGCAATCCCCCGCTTCAAAAGCGTAAGCTTTAAGCGGGGGTATAAAGCTTACTAGTGTCAGAAGGGGTTAAAGCCCCTTCTGACAGGT
>NZ_JAEEVD010000057.1:0-15938 GCF_016290755.1 Lachnospira sp. | reverse complement strand
ATGTCATTTTCTGTTAACTCATTTCGCATATAAAAATCCACCTCTTAAATCCTTATCCTAATTCTTAGAAACAACTTCTCCAGCCTTCTTATAAATTGACTTGGCCTCAACAACACCACGTACACTTGAAAGTGGGTAGATATTAGATTCTCTACCAACGATTGTACCAGGGTTTAATACGCTACCGCAACCAACTTCTACATTATCACCAAGGAAGGCACCAATCTTTTTAATGCCAGTCTCAATTCTTTCGTCACCATTTTTAATGACAATAAGCTTCTTATCAGACTTAACATTACTTGTAATTGAGCCAGCACCCATGTGAGCCTTAAAACCAAGGATTGAGTCACCAACGTAGTTATAATGAGGCACCTGAACCTTATTAAAGAGAATTACATTCTTTAATTCAGTTGAGTTACCAACTACTGCGCCTTCACCCACAATGGCCTTGCCACGAATAAATGCACAGTGTCTAACTTCTGCGTCCTTGCCAATGATAGCTGGACCTGCGATGTAGGCTGAAGGGAAAACATTAGCAGTTTTGTGTACCCATACATTTTCACCTCTAAGCTCGTATTCATCGGCTGGAAGTGTCTTTCCAAGTTCTATAATAAAGTCACCAATCTTAGCTAGGACCTCCCAAGGGTATGTGCAACCCTTAAAGATATCCTTAGCGATTGTTTCGTTTAAATCAAATAAATTATCAATTGTTAAATTCATATTGTCCTCCAAAGCTTTTATTCTACTGTAACTGACTTAGCAAGGTTTCTTGGCTTATCAACGTCATTACCCTTAAGTACTGATGTGTAATAAGCAATAAGCTGTAATGGAACAGCTGCAACCATAGGCATAAGTAGCTGATTAGCTTCTGGAAGGCAAATTGTTACGTCGCTAACGCCATCTTCAACGTCAACGCCAGGAGCAGCTATAAGTACGACAAATGCGCCTCTAGCCTTAACTTCCTTAATATTACTAATTGTCTTTTCTACTAAGTCCTTCTGTGTAGCAATGGCAATTACTGGCATTCCATCATCAATAAGTGAAATTGTTCCATGCTTTAATTCACCTGCTGCATAAGACTCAGAATGAATATATGAAATTTCCTTAAGCTTTAATGAACCTTCCATACTTAAGGCATAATCAAGGCCTCTACCAATGTATAATAAGCTATCTGCATTAAGAAGCTTTGAAGCTGCAAACTGGCAAGCTGGCTTAAGATTAATAGCTTCCTCTATCTGCTCTGGAATATTCTCTAATAACTTAGTGTATTCAACTAACTGTTCCTTAGTAATCTTACCTTTAGCAAATGCTAACTGGAAGGCAAGTAAGTACATTACTGAAACCTGAACCATGTAAGCCTTTGTTGAGGCAACTGAAATTTCTGGACCTGCATGTGTATATAAAACATAATCTGCAGCTCTAGCAATTGAGGAACCCTTAACGTTAACAATAGCAAGAGTCTGGGCACCTCTCTCCTTAGCAAGTTCAAGAGCTGCCTTAGTATCAGCTGTTTCACCTGACTGAGAAATAAGAATAACTAAATCTCCCTTGTTAATTAAAGGATCTCTATATCTAAACTCTGAGGCAATGTCTACAGTAACGGATACTCTAGCCATTTTCTCAATAACATATTTACCCACCATACCTGCATGCATAGCAGTACCACAAGCTACAATAAAGAGATTGTTATAGTTTGCTAGCTTCTCAAGAGAAATTCCTTCATTCTCAAAAGTAGGAATATGATTAGAAATTCTTGGTGTGATTGTAGTCTTTACAACTTCTGGCTGCTCATGGATTTCCTTAAGCATAAAGTGCTCATAACCACCCTTTTGAGCTGCATCAATATCCCAATCAGCAACGTTCATTTCCTTAGAAACTTCGTTACCATGAATATCAACCACCTTAACACCTGTCTTTGCTACAATAGCAATTTCATCCTGCTCAAGTAGAATATAATTTCTTGTATATTCTAAGATTGCTGTCATATCTGAAGCAATAAAGTTTTCACCCTTACCAATACCAACGATTAATGGACTTTCCTTTCTTGCTGCATAAACAACATCTGGAAAATCTCTAAACATAATACCAAGGGCATATGAACCCTTGATTTCTGCTAAAACCTTAGTAATTGTAGCAACAGGATCTCCATCATAGTAATAATCAAGTAACTTAGCTACAGTCTCTGTATCTGTTTCAGAAACGAAATTGTAACCTTCCTTAATAAGAAAATCCTTAATCTGCTTGTAGTTTTCAATGATACCATTGTGTACGATTGAAACTCTCTTATTACCATGTGGATGAGAGTTAATATCTGATGGTTCACCATGTGTAGCCCAACGTGTGTGACCAATACCCACGTGACCTACTGGCTTACCCTCTCTATCCATCTTGTCTACTAAATTCTTTAAACGGCCCTGGCACTTCTTTACATTAATAGAACCATTTTCAGAAACAGCAATACCAGCTGAATCATAGCCTCTATACTCTAACTTAGATAAAGCGCCAATTAAAACGTCAGCACTATCTCTACTACCTACATAACCTGCAATACCACACATAAAAAATATCCTCCTTGATAATAGCCACTATTTCTTGTAATTCTTCGCGCTTTCATTAAACAAGCCATAAAGCATGCCTTGATTATTAAGCATCTTAACGCCATTAGTTCTGCGAACAACAAATGCATTCATCTTTTCCATGTATTCATCTGCTGTAATGTCGCCATTGGCAACCATTGTCAAGCCCTTCTCCCAACTTGCGGTAAGTTCCGGGTTTAACAAGGCCTTAATCGAATTAGCCACTACATCATAAATTATCTCTCCAAAAAGGCTTGGAGTAATGATCTGAGTCTTCTTAGCTATAGAAATGTATTTCTTAGTCTCTAGCTTCTTTAAGATTTCTGCTCTTGTGGCAGAAGTACCAATACCGCTACCTTTTATTTGAGCTCTAAGTTCTTCATCTTCAATTAACTGTCCTGCATTTTCCATGGCAAGAATCATTGAACCAGAAGAATATCTCTTTGGAGGGCTTGTTTCGCCTTCCTTTATATTAAACTCAGTAAAGTCTATATTAGCCCCTTTTCTAATCTTTTTCAATAGTTCAAAGAAAGCTGTATCATTAATATCCTCATCGGCTTCATCTTCTTCTGATTTACTAGCCTTAGAAGCCTTTGAAAATGAGTTTTTCGCTACCTTTAAATAGCCCTCGTCCGCTAATGTCTTAAAGGATGCGTATAAATTTTCATTCTTAACATTTAAGTTCATTGCTACTCTTTGATAAATAGCTGCTGGATAGAAAATGCTTAAAAACCTTCTGCATATTACTTCATAGGTCTTTAGTGCAGTCTGCGAGAGACTTCCTAAATTATTAAAGCCCTGACCTGTTGGTATAATAGCATAATGGTCTGTAATAGCCTTGTCATTACAATATCTTGTCTTTTCAATGCCCTTAAAGCTTTCCTTTTCTAGTATTTCGCTTGCAAATTCCTTCACAGGGGCGAAATTACGAAGACCAGCTATATTTTTATTAATCTCCTTAGAAATGGCGGTTGAGAGCACTCTCGCGTCAGTTCTAGGATATGTTACAAGCTTTTTCTCGTATAATTCCTGAATGATATTAAGTGTCTGATCAGGACTGATTTTAAAAAGCTTACTACACTCGTTCTGAATTTCAGCTAGGTTGTATAAAAGTGGAGGATTTTTCGTCTCCTTCTTTCTTTCAATGGACTCAACCACAGCTGTTTGTGGCAAAGGATCTGATAGAAAATTTAAAAGCTCAGTAGCCTTTTCCTTATCCTTAAAGCCCTTATCATTATAAAGATAAGGAGTGTTATAATACTTACTCTTCTCACTTACCTTCCATTCTGCATCAAACTTGTGTCCTTCAAGGTTGGCACTACCTATAACACGATAAAAGGGTGTCTTTACGAAAGCTCTAATTTCACGTTCTCTTTTAACCACCATACCAAGTACGCAGGTCATAACTCGACCAACTGCAATACTTGCTCTATCCTCGTGTAGGTAATTTGCCACATTTCTCCCATATTTAAGAGTTAAGACTCTTGAAAAATTTATACCCATTAGGTAGTCTTCCTTAGCCCTTAAATAAGCGGCATCGGAAAGATTGTTATATTCAGAAATGTCCTTGGCATTCTTTATACCCTTTTGGATTTCCTCCTCTGTCTGAGAATCAATCCAAACTCTCTTTTCTTTCTTACCAGTAACCTTAGCTTCCTGTCTGACTAATCGATAGATGTATTCTCCTTCACGTCCCGAATCGGTACAGACATAAATTGTTTCTACATCTTCTCTGTTAAGCAAAGAGCTAACTATATCAAACTGCTTTTTAACAGCAGGTAAAACCTCATACTTGTATTCCTGTGGAATAAAAGGAATCGTATCTAAACTCCATCTTTTTAGATTAGGATCATAGGCCTCTGGATAGCTCATTGTAACTAAATGTCCAACACACCAAGTTACAATCACATCTCCGCCCTCAAGGTATCCGTCCCTTCTAGACAAGCTAACATGTAGCGCCTTGGCAAATTCCTGGGCTACACTCGGTTTCTCCGCTATAAATACGGATTTTCCCATTATTTCCTCCAATTAATTTAATTATTTTCTTAGACTGCGCCATAAGATTATAAAACGAATTTTAAAAAATGTAAAACCATCCTTTAAACTAAAGCAAATCCTTTTAGAAATCATTAAGGCTGATTAGCTTAATATTAGGGTTTTGACGGGATAACTGATTAATCTCCTCTGAAAAGCCTTCCTTAGCAAAAAGATATATATAATCTGCATTAATCTCAGCTTGAGATACATTTTCCAAAAGATTATTATACTCCTCCATACTAAAGGCCTCATCTGACCAATTGCACTTACCAACTAAGAACTTACCAGCAGCATCGCTAACAATAATGTCAATATTGCCATCTTTACCCCACCATCTAGAACGGCTGTTAATCTTAATTTCAAGCTTGCCCATAGAATCAAGAAGTTCGATAAACTCAGTACCTACAGTAACAAAGGCCTCTCCTGCAAACTCATAAATTGTTGGAGCGATATATTTGTCATAAAATTCCTTAGCACCTAGCTTTGAAAGTCTTGATTCATTGGCATAAATGTACTTAAACCAAAACTTTGTGTAGCCTGACTTTATATTATATAAGCCCTTTCTTGTGTGCTCTTTGCCAGCAATATCATAAGAAAAGACCTTCTCCACCACTTCACGCTCAATTAAATTCTTTAGATAAACGCTAATCTTATCTCTACCAAAGCCTGTGTGCATGTGTAGCTCGTTTAGCTTATTCTCGCCGTTTGCCACGCAGTATAGGATTGTATTATAAAGAGAAGTCTCACGAAGCTCCTCTTTAATGTAGTTTGCCCCCTCGTTATAAAGTAACTTTCCAGGCTTTAATACATTTTCAATAATATTCTCCTTAAGGCTTAGCTTGTCGCTTAACTCACTTAAGTAGCCTGGCACGCCCCCTGTAATGGCATAAATTGCCAAATCATCAAGGACAGAGTGCTTTGGAAACATTCTAACTATATCTACAAAATCAAGTTCCTTTAGCTTAAGGAAGGCACTTATTGCGTTGGCATTCTCACCGATTGCCTTAACCATGCTGTTTTCCACCCAGCTAATAGAAGAACTTGTAAGGATTATGCAAACCTTATCATCAAAGAGCTTACCTGAAACCATGGCATTAATTACTGCCATAAAGTCCTTGTTGGACTTGACGATATTTTGGAATTCCTCAATGATTACAAGCTTAGTATCCCCTGAAAGCTTTGTAACATTATTTAGCAAATGTGCATATTCACTATACATATCCTTCTTTGGAAGCTTTAATTTCTCCTTTTCTTTATCAAAATCTATCTCCATATCCTCACTCTTACTAATGAGGTTAGATTCTATCATCTCTTTTCTTAAAAGCCTTATCTGCTCTTCTTCTGATGCCTGACAAGCAAGGTAATAAAAGGCATCCTTGTCCTTTATAAACTCTCTCATAAGGCTTGTTTTACCTATATTTGTTCTACCATAGCAAATAGTAAGTGTACTTTCATTACATGTATAACCATCGTTTAATTTGCTTAATTCTGTGCTTCTTCCTAGTAACATAATTCTTTCTCCCTCTAGCTAAATATTCTAGTTATTATCCTCTTCCTCATTCTTAGACTCATCAAGTGTGAGACTATAAGCTGGAATATATTCTTCAAGAAAATAATTCGCTTCCTTTAAGTCAAGCTTTAAAATAGCTTGATAAGTAGACTCCTTAGCTTTTGAAAAATCTAGGTTTCCAGTGTTAATTTCTTCGATACATTTTATATAGGCTGAAATCTTATCTGCAGCCTTAACATAAGCCCAGAGCTCCTCTTCCTTACTAGTCTCAAGTAAAAGTGGCTCATAAACCTTTCGTAAATTAAGGGGCAAGCCTGTTAAAATCTCGTCCTTTGCCACATGCTCTACTTCCTTATAGGCATTTCTAATTACTGGAGAATAGTACTTTACTGGAGTTGGCATATCTCCTGTTATAATTTCTGTAACATCGTGGTACATAGCAAGAATAGCTAATCTTTCGGCATTAATTGTCCCGCCAAAAATTTCGTTATTAATGACGCCAAGTGCGTGTGCAATGAAGGCAACCTCTAAACTATGCTCACTAAGATTTTCTTCCCTAGTGTTGCGCATTAGACCCCAACGGTTGATGTACTTCATTCTAGACAACATGGCATAGAAATGATTACTTTTCATAAAATCCCTCCCTAATTATTTATGAAAAAATGAATTATTAAATTAAAGTGGACATTCGGAATCCGCTTCGCTACTTCCTCATGAACGCAGTGGCACTGCGTTCAACTAAATCTAAATTTAAGTTTAAACTAAAGCGAGGCTTTTATCAAGACATTTTAAGAATAAAAAAGGGCAAGAATAAGACTTTTAATTAGTGTAAAGTCCTATCTTTGCCCTTTGTAAAATTTATTTCTCAACAATCTTAGATCTACAATTACTTAGCTGTAATATAGCCCTTTGCCTTAAGTAACTCAGCGATTAATACGGCACCACCTGCTGCACCTCTAAGTGTGTTGTGTGATAAACCAACAAACTTATAGTCAAATACAGCATCTTCTCTTAATCTACCAAGAGAAACGCCCATACCGTTCTCATAGTTAACATCTAACTTAACCTGTGGACGGTCATCTTCTTCTAAGTACTGGATAAAGTGCTTTGGAGCGCTTGGAAGCTCTAATTCCTGTGGAACTCCCTTGAAGTTTCTCCACTTTTCAATGATCTGCTCCTTTGTTGGCTTCTTCTCGAAGTTAACAAATACTGCAGCTGTATGTCCATCAAGAACTGGAACTCTGATACACTGGCAAGTAATCTGTGGTGTTGTAGCTGGAACTACCTTACCATCCTTTACTTCACCCCATAATCTAAGAGGTTCCTTCTCAGACTTTTCTTCTTCACCACCAATGTATGGGATGATGTTCTCAACCATCTCTGGCCACTGAGCAAATGTCTTACCAGCACCTGAAATAGCCTGATATGTTGTAGCGACTACAAGCTTAGGACCAAATTCCTTTAAAGCATTTAAAGCTGGTGTATAGCTCTGGATTGAGCAGTTAGGCTTAACACAGATAAAGCCTCTCTTAGTACCAAGTCTCTTTCTCTGAGCCTCAATAACCTCTAAGTGCTCTGGGTTAATTTCAGGTACTACCATAGGAACATCCTCTGTCCAACGGTTAGCACTGTTATTAGAAACTACAGGAACTTCTGCCTTAGCATATCTTTCCTCTAAAGCCTTGATTTCATTCTTTGGCATATTAACTGCACAGAATACAAAATCAACTGACTCTACGATCTTATCAAAATCCTTATCCATATCATAAACTGGCATCTTCTTAACAAATTCAGGCATTGGAGTAGTCATCTTCCAACGTCCATCAACAGCCTCCTCATAAGACTTTCCTGCTGAACGGCCTGAAGCTGCAAGTAAAACTACTTCAAACCAAGGATGATTCTCAAGTAATGTAATGAATCTCTGTCCTACCATACCTGTACCACCAAGAATACCAACTCTTAATTTCTCACTCATCGTCTACCTCTTTCCTCTGCCACTTAACTTAGACATTTACTACATAATTCCTAAAAAATACAATAAAAGAGTTCAAAAACACTCTTTATCCTTTTGTCTTTCTGTGGCGGACATTTGTATTTTCACTAAAGAATATTATCATAATAAAAGCTATTTGGCAAGCCATTTTCCATATAATTTTATCATAAAAAATTACTTAGGCAATACGAAAATAATACAACCATAAAAACAGAAAACGGGGTCTTAAACCCCGTTTTCAAAAATATTAGGAGAAGTAAAATCTTGCAAGCAATTTTAATGGTCTAGCTGTAGTTTTTTACTACACATTATTGACCCACAATATTTTCTTCTTGTTATCTTTAATTAGTAATTAGTTATGCTTCTTCTTAATGCTTACTACCACACCTACTGCAATTGCAACCCCTGCAATTACAAGGAGGATGATGTAAGGAATTACATTAGCTGTATCACCTGTTTGTGAAGTTGATGTAGCTGTTGTATCTGCTGAATTGTTAGTTGTTGTTACTGTTGTATTTGCTGAATTATTAGTTGTTGTTACTGTTGTGTCTGCTAAAACTATTTCATCATTAGCAGTAACTACATCTGTATCAGCTGCAACTTCACCTGCAGCATTAGCAGTGATTGTTACATTTGTGCTAGCGCTACCATCCTTTGAAAGGATTATAAATTCATGAACGCCAGCTGATAAGCTAGCCATGTAATCTGCGCTAATTTCAACTATTGTAGAACCTGAGTAAGCAACATAGTTTGAAGGATCAATAAGCACGCCATCTACCTTAACACCAAGGAATAAATCAAAAGATGCGCTAGATCTTAATACGAGCTTTTCAGTTCCTGTAACCGTAACGCCATCGCCTTCAAGCATCTCATAAACAGTATCTGTATCAGCAGCTACTTCTGTTGAAGTCTCTTCCTGAGACTGTGTTGGAGCCTCTGTAGATTCCTCTGTTGAAGCCTCTGTGCTCTCTTCTGTTGAAGCTTCTGTTGCCTCTGTTGGAGTCTCTGTAGATTCTTCTGTTGAAGCTTCTGTTGCCTCTGTTGGAGTCTCTGTAGATTCCTCTGTTGAAGCTTCTGTGCTCTCTTCTGTTGGTGCCTCTGTAGATTCCTCTGTTGAAGCTTCTGTTGGTGCCTCTGTTGATTCCTCTGTTGAAGCCTCTGTGTTCTCTTCTGTTGCAGGCTCTGTGCTGCTTGAAGAAAGGAGCGCAATCTTCTGACTTGCTACATTAAAGTGTGCACCAAGTGAGCTAATATCACTTGTTGCTTCAGTTTCATATAAACCATTTACATTGATTGTGCCATCAGCATTTCTAAATAAGCTATCAATATCCTGATTTACTGAAATGTTGTTATTAGCATTCTTAAATGAAGAAGCTGATAATGTGTAAGCTGCTGAAGCTAAGCTACTTAGCTTGCTGCTATTGTTAACTGAAACACCAAGAGATGTTTTAAAAATATAATTTTTCTTATTATAAGATACAACTGATGAAGAAATTACACCAGTAAACTTATCACTGCTAGAATTGTTATAAGAAACAAGGTTCTTATAAAGAGCTCCTGATGCTGATCTGTAACACATAAAGTTAGCCTTGCTTGAATCACCACCGCCATTAGAAGCTGCTGTACAGTTCATAATTGTAAGGTTTGAAGGATTGTTGTTATCTGTAAATCCTGTTGCACCGTTATTAAATGCTAAGCAGTTAAATACGTAGTGAGCAGTACCAACGCCAGAACCACCAAGTTTAAAGCCATTCATATCACCACTACCAAAAGATGTACCTGAAGTAGTCTTACCATTTGCAAAGGCTACACAGTTTCTAATTGTTACAACCCCAATAGGGCCTGTTTCTTTCTTAGCAAATAAATCCCAACCATCATCTGAGTTTGCATATGAAATACAACCATCAAATACATTGCCTTCACCACATGTTAACTTAGCAGCGAAACCATCTGCATTTTCCTTAGACTTTAAATCACAGTTATCAAATGATGTACAGTTTAAAATTAAGTTGTTTGAAGGCCACTGTGATACTTCAGAATATACTTTATTAAATCTTGAAAGCTGTAAGCCTGTATCGTGGTTTGCTTCAAATACACATCCTTCAATAATATTGTTGTTACCTGAAAGTAACATACCGTTATCACCAGCACCATAGAATGTAATGCCGTTTACATACCAGTAATCACCATCAAGTACTACGCCTCTATTATTAGGATCTTCTACCATAGAAGAGAAATCAAGTACTACATTAGCATTGTCTGCTGCACGTAAAATCTTATAATTTCCCTCGCTACCACAATTAGTTTCTGTAATAAGAATTGTTGCATCAAACTTATATGTTCCGTCAGCCATAATGATTGCCTGACCAGCAGCTACATTTTCTAAAGCAGCTACTAATTCTTCTGAAGTTGATACATAAATTGCATTAGCAAAATCTGAATCTGTAGCCTGGCTTAAATCTGTATATGAACCAGAATATGCTGTATTTGTCTTATCATAGTTAGCAAGACTTACTGTTGAAGCTGCATCATCCTTAGACTCTGTACTTGTTTCAGCCTCTGTACTTGTCTCTGTCTCTGTGCTTGTTTCAGCCTCTGTTGTTGTTTCAGCCTCTGTAGTTGTCTCTGCCTCTGTACTTGTCTCTGCCTCTGTGCTTGTTTCTTCTTCTCCATATGAGTAAACCATATAGAAGAGGTTGATTGAATCACCCTTTGTTACTGTAACAGTACCAGCAGCTACATCTACTGTAAGTACATTAGAAGAACCAACTTTATAGCTTTTACCATTTATCTTGACCTTCTTACCATTGGCATCTGCCGAACCACCAAATACTAAAGTTAACTTACCATCCTTTGCTGCTTTAAATGTAACAGATGTTTTAGATTCCATCTTTAAACATCTAGTAAGACTTAAACCATTATATGTAACTTTTCCCTTATCTGTTGAGAGATTACCAGAAATTGTATAAAAATCACTAGTTGTTCCATCAACAGTGAAGTTATGAACATATGAAACAGATGCGTCTGCTGCAACTTCTGAGCTTGTTTCAGTTGTTGTTTCCTTGCTTGTCTCTGTTTCCTTAGTTGTTTCTGTTTCAGCCTCTGTACTTGTCTCCTCGCTTGAAGCACCTGACTTAACACCTAATACTGAAACTAATTCTGTATTTTTGTAATTTCTTACAAGTGCAAGTAATTCTGTATCTACTGCGTAGCTACTGTCATCTTCCTCGCTAAATGTGTAATCAATTACGCCGCCACCCTGGCTACCTGCGTTTGCAGTAACGATTGTCTTAACATCTTCAGCCGCGTCAATGTTAGACTCGTCAACGCCAAGGTCTTTATTTGTATCAAAGTTATCATAGCTTGTTGAACCTACTAAAGTCTTGTAGCTGCCTGAAACGACTTCGTCTCTTGAGCTTGCAAGGTAAGCATCATAGCTAGTTGAATTTCCGTCTTCTGTGTTAGCGTAAATTACTGAGCCTGAATTTTCCATGAAATTATTAAAGGCCTTAATTACGCCGCCGTTTTCACCTGAAAATGTACCATCACCTAAAGCATCTGTACCCTGAAGTGAGCTAAGCATTGGATGAGCACATCCTCTAAAATAGTTGTTTTCAACGAAAGCTGACGAACCAGTTGTTACACCAACACCATACTTTGAATTTCCATCATAGTAGTTGTTGTATAAATGTACTGACATAGTTCTAATTCTTGCCATTCTTGAATCCGAATGGTCAAACCAGTTGTGATGGTATGTAATGTAATTTGGACCAGATTCTGACTTCATACCACAAAGTGAACATTTTCCTGAATCATAAAAATGTACATATGAAACTGTTACATACTGTGAATTACCCTTGATATCAACTGAGCCATCACCCTTTGCCTGATCCGAATCAGAACCTGCATTACCATAATAAAGATCCATGTTATGAACCCAGATATTACAGTTGTCTGTATCAATTGAAATACCATCATCCATGAAATAAAGGATTGAGAAGTTTCTAATTTCTACATTGCCAGCATTTCTAAGTAAGAAACCAAAACCATGAACTGAAGCATCCTCACCTACACCCTCGATTGTCATGTTAAGCTGTGAATAAGCATTCTTACCCTTAATCTGAATACCCTCAGAGCTACTACCAAAAGAATCAACAGAATCAGCATCAATATTACCAATAATTCTTACATCAAGTGGTCTTGTTTCATAACCCTTCTGATATGCTGCAATAATTGCCTGTAAACCAGTAGTTTCTGTATATTTATTCTTACCAGTCTGGATTGTTGCAGTTACAGTCTTAGCTGTATCGCCATAGATATATAAGACAATAGCATCTGACTTTAATGTTCCGTCTTCGTTATAAGCACCAGATCCTGTCTTATAAGTAGAATCGCTTGAAAATGCGAAACCTGATCTATCATAAGCAGTTACTGTAAGTGTATCTGTAACACTAGCCTTATCACTGACTTCCTGGCCGTTTACATAAGGTACAACCTTAATTACATATTTACCTGCTGATAAACCAAGTGCATCAACTCTCCAATAATTTGTATACTCCCTAATAAGCTCGTTGTCTAACTTAGTATACGCACTATCATCACTTGTTGCCTCCTTCACATAAGCAACATATCCGTCAGCCCCCTTTACGCTTGTCCATTCAGCGTATGCTGACTCTAAATAACCTGCGGCATCTGTAAATACTACAGACGCTACGCTAGCCTTTGCAGTCGCAATTGATGCTGTAATGATAATAGATAAAGTCATTACAACTGCTAAAAGCGATGCAAGGCGCTTTCTTGTCGTTCTCTTAAAAGCACCCATCATTTTGTTTTCCTCCCAATAAATTGTTCATTATCCGTAGCTTTCATTGTGCAACTTTTACATATGAAACTGCATCAATGCATTTATATTATCAATTTTTACCATATCTTCAAATAGGACTATACTAGTTCTTTGGTACCTATTTCATTGACAAGGTACTAGTTTTAAATGAGAATCATACTTTTGGTAGGGTGCACTATGCATACTTTTTGATATATTTTTATAATTTATTTGTGCAATTTTACTAGTAAATTTGTATTATATAAAAGCAATATCCTTAATTTTATAAAAGTTAATATAGACTTATCTTCAAACAAAGAGGGGCGAAAGGTTACCCTTTCGCCCCCATTTATTAGGAGAAGTAAAATCTTGTAAGCAAATTAATATGCATAACCACTAGATAGTTCTACGTAATAAATATCAATAGCACCTGTTGTTGAAGCTAAATAATAAACTCCATCAGATGGAACTGTTAAAGTCATAGAAACTAACTTCTCGTAAGATACATTCTTTGTTGCCACTGTATTTCCATTGGCATCAAGAAGTGCAAGTGTCTGCTTCTTTGAACCATCAGAAATAGCATAAATCTTTACCTTAGTCTCTCCTGCAGCGTTAAATGCAATGCTTCTATAAGCATTATTTCCAACGCCTGATAATTTAATTTTTCTTGTAAAATCAATATTCTTAAAGTTTTGTGTATCACTTTCTACTACTACACTATTAGAGCTATTAGCTAAAAGCTTGAAGCCATCAACTGTTGTAGCATTTTTATAAGTACCAGTTGCTAAATCGTTAGCAGAAAGAACTAGCTTGCTTGCTGTAGAGCTAGGAGCAGTTGTTTCTGGCTGGCTTGTTGTAGCCTCTGTTGTAGATTCTGTCTGTGTTTCTGTAGTAGTTTCAGTTGTTGTTTGTGTTGTATTCTCAGTTGCATTTGTTGTCTCTTCGCTAGTTTCCTCATAACTAACGCCTGATGCGTTACCTCCCACTGAAACTAGTGATGTCTTATAAGCCTTAAGTGCTGCCTTTAATGCTTCATTTACAACATAAGCCTCATCATCTGCAGATGTAAATGTCCACTTAAAATCACCACCATTTATTCTACCTGCATAAGCAACTACAGAATTTTTTGCTGCTTCTGCTGATTGAACTGTATAAGAATACATAAGTGAAGAGTTTGTATCAAAATTATTGTATGTTGTAGAGCCCTGCTTTGTTTTAACTGATGATGAAATCTGCTCGTTTCTAGAAGTTGCTTCATATACGTCAAAGCTCTGGCTATTTTGCTGATATGTAATGACGCCCTTACCGCCTACAATTGTGTTGCCGTAAGACTTAATAATACCGCCGTTTTCACCTGAGAATGTGGCATTAGCTGTACCATTAGCAATATCAGATCCCTGCATTGAGCTAAGCATTGGATACTTACAATTTCTAAAGTAGTTGTTCTCTACAAATACTGAGCAACCCATTGTAGCACCTACACCATACTTTGCATTACCATCATAGTAATTGTTGTAGATGTGAACTGTACAAGTACGAATTCTTGGATGTCTACTATCTGAATGGTCATACCAGTTGTGGTGGTATGTGATGTAATTTTCAGTAGATTCTGACTTCATACCCTGAAGATTACATTTTCCATTGTCATAGAAATGGTTGTAAGAATGTGTAATATAGCTTGATGTCTTAGTATCAAGAGCGCCATCACCCTTTACCTGATCTGCATCAGAGCCTGCATCTCCGTAGAAGAAATCACAGTTATGAACCCAAACATGGTCATCATTTTGCTGTAATCCAACATCATCGCCTTCACCTGAATTACAGTTCATGAAACCTAAGTTTCTAACTTCCACATTTGATGCATTTGCAATACGAAGACCCCAACCATCGCAAGTTGCATCCTCGCCTACACCTTCAAATGTAACACCACAAGCTAGTCTCTTTGAAGAGCTGCTGCCCTTGATTAAAATGTCACCGTCCATCATCACATCAAAATCAGTGATTTGGCCAATTAAACGAATATCAAGCGGACGTGAGTCGTAACCCTTCTTGTAAGCATCTAAGATGTTTTGAAGACCTGTAACTTTTGTAGTTGCCCCCTTTGAACTTGTAACTACGTCAAGTGATACAGTATTCTTAGTCTCTTCTGTAATATAAAGAACTACTGCATCAGATTTTAAAGTACCATTAGAGTTATAAGCACCACTTGCATCTCCATCAACGAAGGCGAAACCTGAACGGTCATGCGCCATTACGCTGATAGTTCCTGTAGTAACGCTCTTAGTTGTCTTACCAACAACTGCATCGATCTTTAAAACATAATCACCTGCTTCAAGGCCAAGAGCATCCACTCTAATGTAATTGCTATAATGTCTAATTAATTCGTCATCAAGCTGAACATAGGCACTGTCTGCCTGGCTTGCCTTCTTAACATAGGCCTTATAGCTACTAGCGCCATTAACTGGAGAAAATGTAGCATATGCCACCTCAAAATCTCCCTGGCTAGAAATTAAACTTATGCTACCTGTAGCTGCCTTTGCAGTAAGTAGCGAAGTTGGAATAAGTACACTAACAAGCATAGCTAGTGTAAGTAATAAAACTTGGCACTTTGTGCCAATTGAATTCTTAGCTAAATTCATTTTTTGCCTCCCATGCGTTTTTTGAAATAACTTTTAATATAAAGCGTTCAAAAAATGCACTTCGAATTCAATATAAACAACAACATGGTAATTGTAACAATTAAGATTTTTAAAATAAATCGTACCTTACTAGTTTTTTAGTACTAGATACTTTAATTTGGTACTATTTTATAAAATATATCTAATTCTAAAGTCTTATTTATGCAATTTACACTAGATATAATATCTATCTTCATAGAAAATGTATTTCGTTAGAAAAGATGTCAGTAAATAGTAAAGCGGACATTCGGAATCCGCTTCGCTACTTCCTCATGAACGCAGTGGCACTTTGTGCCACCTGTCAGAAGGGGCTTTAACCCCT
>NZ_JAEEVD010000056.1:0-16139 GCF_016290755.1 Lachnospira sp. | reverse complement strand
AAAACTAAAAAAATGAGTTTTGGCTTTCTTATATACTTTTAAAATTAATTGACTTATGAACTCTAGTTATTATAATATAAATAATCGTAAGGACTTTTAAACCTAGAGAGTCTTTATGAATCACAATTTGGGAGGATTTGTATGTATTCATTTAATGAAGTGTCAAGTTTTGATCCAGATTTAGCTAAGGCTATGGATGATGAACTTGCAAGACAGAGAAGTCATATTGAGCTTATTGCTTCTGAGAACTTAGTGAGCAAGGCTGTTATGGCTGCTATGGGAAGCCCACTTACTAACAAGTATGCTGAAGGTTACCCAGCTAAGAGATATTACGGTGGATGTGAATATGTTGACGTAGTTGAAAACTTAGCAATTGAAAGAGCTAAGAAGCTTTTTGGTTGTACATACGTTAACGTTCAGCCTCATTCAGGTGCACAGGCTAATATGGCAGTGTTCTATGCACTTGTTAAGCCAGGTGAAACAGTTATGGGTATGAGCCTTGACTGTGGTGGACATTTATCACACGGTTCAGCAGCTAATATTTCTGGTAGCTACTTTAACATCGTTCCTTACGGTGTTACAGCTGATGGATTTATTGATTATGATGAAGTTGAAAGAATTGCTAAGGAATGCAAGCCTAAGATGATTATCGCAGGTGCTTCTGCTTATGCTAGAACAATTGACTTTAAGAGATTTAGAGAAATCGCAGATGAAGTTGGTGCTTACCTCTTTGTTGATATGGCACATATTGCTGGTCTTGTAGCTGGTGGTGCTCATCCAAGCCCAATTCCATATGCTCATGTTGTAACAACTACAACACATAAGACACTTCGTGGACCAAGAGGTGGTATGATTTTATCATCACAGGAATTTGCTGAAGAGCACAAGCTTAACAAGTCAGTATTCCCAGGTACACAGGGTGGTCCTTTAATGCACGTTATTGCAGCTAAGGCTGTCTGCTTAAAGGAAGCACTTGATCCAAGTTTCAAGGTATATGCTGAAAATATAGTTAAGAACGCTAAGGCACTTGCTAACGGTCTTACAAGCAGAGGTTTTGATCTTGTTTCAGGTGGTACAGATAACCATCTTATGTTAGTTAACTTACTTTCTAAGAATAAGACTGGTAAGGAAGTTGAAAAGCTTCTTGATGCAGCTAACATTACATGTAACAAGAACACAATTCCTAACGATCCAGCTTCTCCATTTGTAACAAGCGGTATCAGACTTGGTACAGCAGCAGTTACAACTAGAGGCTTCAACGAAGCTGATATGGATGTAGTAGCAGAAGCTATTGCTCTCCTTGTTGACGATGTTGATGCTAATAAGGCTAAGGCTATGGAACTTGTTAAGGGTCTTACAGATAAGTACCCACTTTACGAATAAGATAAGAATGCGATTTGCATTTTAAGTTATGGAAGAGATTCCTTAAATCTAAGTTTTAATAATTCTGTTTTGTTTATTTTTAAATATTACCGCAGGGCTTGGCCCTGCGGTTTTTTTGAATTCTTTTTTGCCTTATGGAGGTTATATACTCCCGGAAAGTGCTGCTTTTCAGCCTTTTCTCGCCCCCTGATAAGCTTGTTTTGACTTATTTTACTGAATCATTGCAAAAGGGTCACAAGTGAAATTGTAAAAAAAGGACATGATTTGGCTGTAACTTTCAATTACTCTGAAAAAAGGCACAGGAAATTTTAAGAAAGAAGGTTAGATACAAGAAAAATAGGGAATCTTGTGCTTAAATCAGAGGATTGCTTAGAAAAAGTCACAAGCGATTTTTTGAGAGCTTGAAAAACTGTGCTTAAATATAGAGCTTACTTAAATCATAGGCACAAATGCTTCGGAAATGATGAGGAACCGGGACTTACAGAAGAATTCTTTGGTGCCTGATAAAGCTTGTAATCTCCCGGAAAGGCACAAAGCCAGAAGCTTATAAAATCCCTAATTAGTAACTTGTGACTATAGTAGGCTTAAAGCGTTTAGAAAGGCACAGCTTCTAGCTAGAACTACACACAAATGATTAAGCCTCTCTCACAAACATCAAAAAAACACTAGGAAAGCTTGATTTCTCAAAATTTCCTAGTGCTTTATTTACGTACATTTTTCTATAAATCTATTTCCCTATTAGACACATTTTCCTAAAAATCGGATAATTACTTATTATTCTCAGCTTCCTTCATAGCACGAACCTTAAGTGATAAACCAAAGAGGTTGATAAAGCCTTCTGCATCGTGATGATCATAAAGGTCACCTGTTGTAAATGAAGCGATTGACTCATTGTAAAGTGAATATGGTGATGTTGTTCCTGCCTTGATGATGTTACCCTTGTAGAGCTTGAACTTAACCTGACCTGTTACATTCTTCTGAGTAGACTCGATGAATGCCTGGCAAGCTTCACGAAGAGGAGTTTCCCACTTTCCTTCGTAAACGATCTGAGCAAACTTGTTACCCATGTCAAGCTTCATTGTTGTTGTATCTCTATCAAGAACTAATTCTTCAAGCTGCTGATGTGCTTCGTAAAGAATTGTTCCACCAGGAGTTTCATAAACACCACGAGACTTCATACCAACTACACGGTTTTCAACGATATCGATGATACCAATACCATGCTTACCACCAAGCTTATTAAGAGTTCTAATAATATCAGAAACCTTCATAGCCTGACCGTTAACCTTCTTTGGAACACCTGCTTCAAAGTCGATTGTTACATATTCGCCTTCATCTGGAGCCTTCTCAGGTGTCTGAGATAATACAAGTAAATGATCGTAGTTTGGCTCATTTGCAGGATCTTCAAGTTCGAGACCTTCATGGCTGATATGCCAAATGTTTCTATCACGGCTGTAGCTTGTGTCAGCTGAGAATGGAAGGTTGATTCCATGCTGCTTACAATATTCAATCTCATCCTCACGAGACTGCATTGTCCACTTTTCATTTCTCCAAGCTGCAATAATCTTGATATCTGGTGCAAGAGCCTTAATTGTAAGTTCAAATCTGATCTGATCGTTACCCTTACCTGTAGCACCATGACAAATTGCTGTAGCGCCTTCCTTACGAGCAATTTCTACTAATCTCTTAGCAATAAGAGGTCTTGCCATTGAAGTACCAAGTAAATATTTATTCTCATATACTGCATGTGCCTGAACACATGGAACAATATAATCATCACAGAATTCATCAGTTAAATCTTCGATGTAGAGCTTGCTAGCGCCACATGAAATAGCTCTTTCCTCTAAGCCATCTAACTCTTCTTCCTGACCACAGTCAGCACAAACACAAATTACTTCATAATCGAAATTTTCCTTTAACCAAGGAATGATGGCAGTTGTATCAAGTCCGCCTGAATAAGCTAAAATAACTTTCTCTTTCATGATTTTCTTTCCTCCAAAAAATACGGGTTAGGTTTCCCTGTCTATTCTAAAAGTTAATTATTATCGGCAATAACTAACTTCTTGTTCATTATGATATACCACATTATTTCAAAATGCAATAGAAAAAATGTATATTTTGTATTTTTATGCATTATTTTTGAATATTTATGCATATTATTAATTTTAGTCAAAACCCCTTTACATCTGAAAAAAACTTGCTATAATGAAACTTATCGAATGAATATTTATTCATTCATTATGAATATTATGCATGGGAGGTCGACAAACTATGGTAAAAGTAGGAATTATAGGCGCGACTGGTTATGCTGGCAATGAACTTGTCAGATTATTATTAGGACATAAGGATGTGGAAATTGTTTGGTTAGGCTCAAGAAGTTACATTGATCAAAAATATTCTGATGTATATAGAAATATGTTTAGACTTGTTGATGCAAAATGTTTAGACGATAACATGGATGCACTTGCAAAGGAAGTTGATGTTATCTTTACAGCAACACCACAGGGCTTATGTGCTTCTTTAGTTAATGAAGACATTTTATCAAGAACAAAGATCATTGACTTATCAGCAGACTTTAGATTAAAGGATGTTAAGACTTATGAGGAGTGGTACAAGATTGAACATAAGGCACCACAGTTCATTAATGAAGCAGTTTATGGTCTTTGCGAAATTAATAGACATAAGGTAAATAAGAATACAAGAATTATTGCTAATCCTGGTTGCTACACAACTACATCAATTCTTACATTATATCCAATGGTTAAGGAAGGAATCATTGATCCAGATACAATTATTATTGATGCAAAGAGTGGTACTTCAGGTGCTGGTCGTGGAGCTAAGGTTAATAACCTTTTCTGTGAGGTTAACGAAAGCATGAAGGCTTATGGCGTTGGAACTCATAGACACACACCAGAAATTGAAGAGCAGCTAGGCTACGCTGTTAATAGAGACGATATTAAGCTTATTTTTACACCTCATCTTGTACCTATGAATAGAGGTATTTTGGTAACTGCTTATGCAAATCTTACAAAGGAAGTTAGTTACGAAGAGGTTAAGGCAGTTTACGATAAATACTATGGTGAAGAGTTCTTTATTAGAGTACTTGAAAAGGATGTTTGCCCTGAGACTCGTTGGGTTGAGGGTAGCAACTTTGTAGATATTGGATTTAAGATTGAGCCAAGAACTAAGAGACTTATTATGATGGGTGCTCTTGATAATTTGGTGAAGGGAGCTGCAGGACAGGCAGTTCAGAATATGAATTTGATGTTTGGGTTTGAAGAGAACGAGGGGCTAAAGATGGCTCCGTTATTTCCGTAATCCCCGGGAGAGTGTGTGGGGGTGGTGGACGCAGGGTTGCGCAGAGTCTGATTTTTTGGGAGCAGGCTTGCGCGCTCTAAGGCTCGTAGCGGTACTTAGTTTTCCCTTGCTCTTCCCCAAGTGGAAGCTTTCGCTTCCTTGGTGAAGAAGGGAAAACTAGTGCCGACGGCCTTAGAAGGCTCCAAAAAATCATCTCTGCTTCACCCCTGCTACCGCCACACAACACCCCCGGCGATGAGGAACTCCCGTCGGAGGCGGGAGTCAATCCGGGAATTAAACAAGCGGGGAGTGATAGTGTACGGCAAGGCGCTTCGCTGTTGCCTACCGGATATGTGAAACAGCCGGGAAGTGATATTTTACGGCAAAGCGCTACGCTGTTGCCTACCGGGAATGAGGAATAGCCGGGAGGAGATAGTGTACGGCAAAGCGCTACGCTGTTGCCTACCGGGGATGAGGAATAGCCGGGAAGCGATAAACATACGGCAAAGCGCTACGCTGTTGCCTACCGGGAATGATAAACAGCCGGGAAGCGATACCATACGGCAAATGCGCTACGCTGTTTACCTACCGGCAAAGCGCTACGCTGTTGCCTACCGGGAATGAGGAACTACCGGGAAGCGATACCATACGGCAAATGCGCTACGCTGTTTACCTACCGGCAAAGCGCTTTGCTGTTGCCTACCGGATAAATAAAAAAGAGTGATTATATAGGAGGAAATATGGTTAAGATTATTGATGGTGGTGTTACTGCAGCTAATGGCTTTGCTGCTGCTAGCACTCATGCTGGGATAAAGAAGAATTCTACTAAAGATGATATGGCTTTCATTTTTTCAAAAGTTGGCTGTGTTACAGCTGGTACATTTACCTTAAACAAGGTTTTTGCAGCGCCTGTTAAATGGGATAAGGCAAGAGTTTATAGTGAGGATTTAGCTAGAGCCGTAGTTATTAATTCTGGTGTTGCTAATGCTTGTACTGGTAAAGAGGGCGACGATGCTTGTCTTATGGAGGCTGAGGCTATTAGTGAGGCACTTTCAGTGCCTGTTAATTCTTGTTTAGTGGCTTCTACAGGTGTTATTGGTGCACAGCTTCCTATGACAGAGATTTGCAATGGTATTAAGGCTATGGCCCCTAGTTTAGAGGAGACTAGAGAGGCTGCTAACAAAGCTGCTGTTGCTATTATGACTACTGATACTAAGCCTAAGGAAGTGGCAGTTGAAGTGGAACTTTCTGGAAAGAAAGTTACTATTGGTGGTATGTGTAAGGGTGCTGGTATGATTCATCCAAACATGGCTACAATGCTTTGCTTTATTACTACTGATGCTGCAATTGATAAGAAGTTACTTCAGGAAGCTACATCAGCTATTGTAGATGATTCCTTTAACATGATTTCTGTTGATGGGGATACATCTACTAACGATACAGTTTTAGTTTTGGCTAATGGCTTGGCTAATAATGAGAAAATTGTATCTAAAAATGAGGATTACAAGAATTTCTATGAAGGCTTATCCTATGTTTTAACTGATCTTTCAAAGAAAATCGCAGGAGATGGCGAGGGTGCTACTTGTCTTTTTGAATGTCAGCTTAAAAATGCAAAGACAAAGCAGGATGCGAAGATTTTAGCAAAGTCTGTTATTACTTCTAATTTAACTAAGGCAGCAATCTTTGGACATGATGCTAACTGGGGTAGAATCCTTTGTGCTCTTGGTTATTCAGGGGCTGAGTTTGATCCTGAGAAGGTGGACATTTTCTTTGAAAGTGCTGCAGGTAAGCTACAGATTGTAAAGGATGGGGTTGCTACAGATTATAGTGAGGATGAGGCAACTAAGATTCTTTCACAAAATCCAGTTGTTGCAATTTGTGATGTTAAAGATGGGGAATATGACGCAACTGCATGGGGCTGTGATTTAACTTTTGACTATGTAAAGATTAACGCAGATTATAGAAGTTAATTTAGTCTTTGTAAGTTAACGAAGACCGTTAGGCACTCAAGTTAGAGGAAAACTAAAAAGACCTAGTTACATTTTCAAGAGAATCAAATATGGGAAAAGGAAGGAAAAGAAAATGACTACAATAGACATGAAGGAAGAGTTATATAAGGCTCAGATTTTAGTTGAGGCTTTGCCTTATATTCAGAAGTTTAATCGTAAAATCATTGTTGTAAAATATGGCGGTTCAGCAATGGTGGATGAGGATTTAAAAAGAAAGGTAATTCAAGATGTTGCACTACTTAAGCTTGTAGGTTTTAAGCCTATTATCGTGCATGGTGGTGGTAAGGAAATTAGCTCATGGGTTAAGAAATCAGGCATGGAGCCAAAGTTTATTAACGGCCTTAGAGTTACAGATGAGCCAACTATGGAAATCGCAGAAATGGTTCTAAATAAGGTTAATAAAAGCCTTGTATCTCTTCTTGAAGAACTTGGTATTAAGGCTTGCGGTATTAGTGGTAAAGATGGTGGTATGTTAAGAGTTGACAAGAAGTTATCCGGCGGTGAAGATATTGGTTTCGTTGGTGACATTAAAAGCGTTGATACAACTCTTATTCACTCACTTTTAAAGGATGATTTCCTACCAGTAATTTGCCCAATCGGTTTTGGTGATGATCACCATGCTTATAATATCAATGCTGATGATGCAGCATGCGCTATTGCTAGAGCAGTAGGGGCTGAAAAGTTAGCTTTCTTAACAGATATTGAAGGGGTTTATAGAGATTTTAATGATAAGGATTCCCTTATTTCTGAGCTTTCAACAACAGAAGCTAAGGATTTACTTGCTTCTGGCACAATTGGTGGTGGCATGCTTCCTAAGCTTAATAACTGTATTGATGCTGTGGAAAATGGAGTATCAAGAGTCCATATTTTAGATGGCCGTATTCCACATTGCTTACTTCTTGAAATCTTTACTAATAAAGGTATTGGTACAGCCATTCTTTCAGAAGAGGCAGAGAAATTCTATAATGCAGACATTGTTTGCTAAATAAAGGAGATTTTTATGGAGACTAAAGAACTTTTAAAGCTTGGAGATGAGAAGCTTTTTCATACATACAATCGTTATCAGATTTGCCTTGAAAAGGGCGATGGAGTTTATCTCTACGATAGAGAAGGTAAGAAGTATTTAGACTTTGGTGCAGGTATTGCTGTATTTGCCCTAGGCTACAATAATAAAAAATATAACGATGCTATTAAAGCTCAGGTGGATAATCTAATTCACACTTCTAATTATTTTTACAATGAGCCAGCCATTAAGGCAGCTAAAGCTATTACTGAGGCTTCAGGCATGGATAGAGTTTTCTTTACAAACTCAGGAACTGAGGCAATCGAGGGAGCTATTAAGCTTGCTAAGAAATATTACTATCTAAAGCACAATAACAGCACTGATGGAGAAATCATTGCCATGGAGCATTCTTTCCACGGTAGAAGTATGGGCGCTTTGGCAGTTACAGGAAACAAGCACTATCAGGAGGCCTTTGGCCCTATGATTCCTGGCATTAAGTTTGCTAATTTTAATGATATCGAAAGCGTTAAGGCCTTGGTAAATGATAAGACTGCCGCAATTCTTTTTGAAACAGTTCAGGGTGAGGGCGGTGTTTATCCTGCTAAGGAGAGCTTTATTAAGGAAGTTCGCAAGCTTTGTGATGAGAAGGGCATTTTACTTATCCTTGATGAAATCCAGTGTGGTATGGGTAGAACAGGTACTATGTTTGCTTATCAGCAATATGGTGTTTGCCCAGATATTCTTACTTCTGCTAAGGCTCTTGGTTGCGGTATTCCAGTAGGTGCCTTCCTTGCTAAGGAAGAAGTGGCTAATGCCCTAGTTCCAGGAGATCACGGAACTACTTATGGTGGTAACCCTCTTGCAACTGCAGCAACTAACGCGGTGCTAGACATTTTCAAAGAGGATAATGTCTTAGAAAATGTAAAAACAGTGGGAGCTTATCTTGAAAAACGCCTAGAGGAATTAGTAGGTGAGTTTGACTGTGTAGTAGAGAGACGTGGAATGGGCTTAATGCAGGGCTTACAGCTATCAATCAATCCTAAGGATGTAATCTCAAAGGCTCTTGATAATGGACTTATTCTTTTCTCAGCTGGAACTAACGTAATCAGATTTGTTCCACCACTTGTGATTACTAAGGAAAATGTTGACGAGATGATTGAAAAATTAAAAAAGTGTTTTTAGTTAGAACTTATTAAGGGCGAAATAGTAAGAAATCTTAACAACCTTGTAAAAATAGCTAAGAATAGAGTATAATACCTAAGGTGCAAAAATTTGTGCCTTAGGTTTTTTGATTTTGTGAACTGCGGAAAAGTTTCCGTTTTATAGATACTAGAATTTACAACTTAAATATGGAGGGATTTATGAAAATTTTAAAGAAATTTGCAGCGCTTGCCCTAAGTGTTGTGACTATATTTTCAACAGTAGGATGCTCAGATTCACAGACAGGCCTTGCGGCTAAGAGCTTAGAGCTTGAAAAGGAAGTAACAGTAAAGGTTTGGTATAACAACGATGCTTATACTAAGTACTTAGACTATGTGGCTAAGCAGTTTAATGTTACTAATGAATTGGTTACTATTGAGCCTGAGTTGATTTCAGAATCTAACTATATTCAGTACATTTACGACCAGTCAATTAGAAATGACAATGCTTGTGATGTTTATCTTTGTTCTTCAGATAGCGTGGAAGAGGCTTATTTACTAGGTCTTATGCTTGAGAACAACGAATATGACAAGATTTATACTGAGGACATTTATGGAAAGGCAGGTCTTGAGGCTTCTTCTTATAATAATGTTTTATATGGTTATCCAGTGACTTATGAAACTTCAGCCCTTGTTTATAATAAGGTCTATGCAGATGCAGTTACTAGCTTTGATGAGATTCCAGCTTCTGACCTATCAGGTCTTAAGACAACAGATAATTTAGCTATGACATTTGCTTATGACGCTTCAAGATTATTGACAAATTATCCATTTGCAAGTAAGTATATTAGTTTTGAAGGCGATAGCATGGACACAGCTAATATCTATATTAATAACGAAGAGGCTCTAAAGAAGGCCTTAACAGAGTATCAGGGACTAAAGGAAGAGTACGGTCTTTCAACTGATGAAGATAAGTTAAATGAGTATCAGTCTTTATTTACAGAAGGTAGAGTGGCTTACTCAATTATGACAGCTTCTCAGATTGAGAATCTAGATACATCAGTTAAGTACGGAGTTTGTGCAATTCCAAGTTTAGGCGACGGCCTTGAAAGTCAGGCTTTATCTACAACAACAATGGCTGTTGTAAATCCTTATTCTAAGGAATACGATGTAGCCCGTGCAGTTGCTAAGGCAATTTCTTATGATTATGCGTCAAATGTAACACTCCTTTCAAACCTTGCTTGTGCAAGAGGAGATGTTTCAAAGGATTCTGTTATTAAGAGCTTACACAAGATTTATTCAGAATCTATAGTCAAGCCTAAGTATGCAGGCATTGATGAGATTTATGCTCAATATGAAATAATGCTTCACAAGATTTGGAACGGTGAAAGCGTAGATACTGCCTATGATACATTTGCAAAGGTAGTAGAGAAATATACTAAGTAGGTGATTTTATGTTTACAATTACAGGTTATGTTAAGTTAAAAAAGGGAGAGGGAAGAACTATTAAGTCAGGTGGCGCCTGGGTTTATGATAATGAAATCGATGAGATTTCTGAAGGCGTAGTTGACGGAAAGTTAGTTGAAGTCCATGACTTTGACGACTTCTTTATGGGAATTGGTTTTATTAACAGAAAGTCTAAGATTACAGTAAGAATGTTATCTAGATTTGAGAGAAATGTTGATGAGGCCTTCATTGAGAAAAGAGTTAATGCAGCTATTGATTACAGAACAAAGACAGTAGATATGTCTAGCTGCAGACTTATTTTTGGAGAAGCAGATTTCCTTCCAGGTATTGTTATTGATAAGTTTAGTGATGTTTTAGTTGTAGAGTCACTAGCACTTGGTATTGATAACTTGAAGCCTGTAATTATTGAAAAGGTAAAAGAGGCTTTGAAAAAATTAGACATGCCAATTCGTGGTGTCTATGAAAGAAGTGACGCTAAGGTTAGAGAATTAGAGGGCATGAAGCGTACAAAGGGCTTTATTGGTGAAGAGTTTGACACTAAAGTCTTAATTGAAGAAAATGGCGTTAAGTATTACGTGGATGTTAAGGATGGTCAAAAGACGGGCTTCTTCCTTGATCAGAAATACAATAGACTTGCTATGCAGAAGTTCTGTAAGGATGCAAGAGTCCTAGATTGCTTTACTCATACAGGTTCCTTTGCACTTAATGCAGGTATTGCAGGAGCTAAGGAAGTAATAGGTGTTGATGCTTCAGAGCTTGGTTGTAATCAGGCAAGAGAAAATGCTAAGCTAAACGGCCTTGAAAACACTGTAACTTTTAAGTGCGCAGATGTATTTGAATTATTACCAGAATTAGTAGAAGAGGGTGAGAGCTTTGATGTAGTAATCCTTGATCCACCTGCCTTTACAAAGTCTAGAAGCACAATTAAGAAGGCCATTAAGGGTTATAGAGAAATCAATATGAAGGGCCTTAAGTTAGTTAAGGATGGCGGCTATTTTGCCACATGTTCTTGCTCACACTTCATGGACCCAGATACATTTACAAAGACAATCCACGAAGCTGCTAGATCAGTACACAAGAGACTTCGTCAGATAGAATACAGAACTCAGTCACCAGACCATCCAATTCTTTGGTCAGCTGATGAGAGTTTATATCTTAAGTTCTATATCTTCCAGGTTGTAGAAGAATTATAGTCTTAAGGTCATTTTAATAGTTTTTATAATAAACAATTTGTGGTAAAATCATATATATAGTAAATTCATAATTATTCGAAAAGGAGTAGATTATGAAGATGAGAAAGTATATGATTTTATCACTTTTTTTATTGCTTAGTTTTTCTTTATGGGGCTGTTCTTCAAGCACATCAGAAGAGGAGACAGAATCTGAAACTGAGTCAACACAAGAAGAGACGACTACTAAGGCAAGTCCCATTGAGGTTTTGCAATTTGTTGGTGAATATAGAGATTTCGGGGATTATTCCTGTATGTATATGGAACCGGATGGTGATTATCTAAAGATTAAGATTATATTTTCAAATGAAGATAAGTCCTACTTTAATCTTTGGGAGATGACCGCCACTGTGGATGCTTCCGCCACACACATTAGTTATGCAAATGCAAAAAAGACCAATTACAACCAGCAAGATGACGGAACTTATAAAAAGACCGTGATTTATACTAATGGTAGCGGCAGCTTTACTAACGAGGTGGTAGATGATGTAAGGGTTTGCACCTGGCATGGCAACATGGATGCGGATAAGTCCTACAATGTAAAATATGTCTATGCCTTTACAAGTGCTTCTTCCAAGTTGCAGGAATTTTTAACTATAATTTCTGCTAATGATGAAAATGCTAGCACTGAAAGTGGGGAGACCACAAGTGAATAAGGATAAAAAATAGGCGTGGTAATTAAGCTTAAACTTAGTTACCGCGCCTTTCGTAAAATTAGATTCTTTGATTTTTATAGGCTTTTAAATTCTCTAAAATCTCCTCTGGAATAAATAACTTACCCATACCAACCCCTAAGTCAATATGTGGCTTATTACTCCCGTGATAATCAGAACCACCAGATAGCATTAAATCATACTTAGCTGCGATTTCTCTGATTTGTCTTTCATCTGCAGGCTTATAAGTTGAATAAAGTGCCTCTATGCCATCAAGACCGGCCTCCTTAAGCTCTAAAACCAACTTATTTAAAGCAACATCTCCTAGATGATAAAGAATAGGATGGGCAAGAATTGCAATGCCACCAGCTCCGTGAATATATTTAATAGCTTCTTTAGGGTCCACCTTTTGTCTTGAGACATAGGCAGGCTTTCCAGGATTTAGATATCTATCAAAAGCTTCGTTTCTATCTCCTACATGTCCGTTTTTTACAAGATAGTCTGCAAAATGTGCTCTTGTAATAACAGCATCAGGATAGAGCTCTAACATAGTTTCGTATGTAAGTGGAATACCGATATCGGTAAAATTTTTACAAACTTGAATATTTCTATTTACTCTAGAGTTTCTTTGAATCGCTAGAAAGTCTAAAAACTCTTTATTGTGCTGGTCAACAAATAAACCAACAATATGCACCTCGCACTTATCCCAGTGAGTGCTAACTTCAACTCCTGGAATTAACTCAATAGGATGAGATTCATTTGTTAAAGAATCAATAGACTCATGCTCCTTTGATTCGTTTAATTTCTTGCAGGCTAAAAGTGCTTCATCAATACCATCTAGGGTGTCGTGATCTGTTAGGGCAATGGCTGCAAGATTTTTCTCTATAGCAATTTCAAGAAGTTCCTTTGGACTTTTAGTACCATCAGAAAAGGTTGAATGTGTATGTAAATCTACTGCTCTCATATTTACTACCTCCGATTATCTTTAACCTATTCTATCATAAAACAGCCTTAAAAATTCAGACTTAATAAGATTTTTACTTTATTGCATAAATTATTATCAAGTGCTATATTAGACCATGGTGCAAAATTTTTAGAAAAGTAAAATTTGACCTAGGAGGCATGTATGAAGATTGTAGTTTTAGCAGGTGGTACAAGTACAGAAAGAGATATTTCATTGGTAACAAGCCACTATGTATGTGAAAGTTTAAGAAGAAATGGACATGAGGCTAACGTCCTTGATGTTTTTTATGGTATAGATGATGCAGAAGCGATTAGATTCTTTTTAGAGAAGAACGATTTAGCTAAGCTAGAAGAAGAGTTAAAGGCTAAGACAGCAGATGTTGAGGCTGAACTTGAAAGAAGAAAGGAAACTAGAGAAGGTTTCTTTGGTCCTAATGTATTAAAGCTTTGTAAGGAAGCAGACGTAGTATTTATGGGACTTCACGGTGCTAATGGTGAAGATGGTAAGATTCAGGGTACTTTTGAATTACTTGATATTAAGTATACAGGTACAGATTCCCTTAGTAGCGCAATTTCTATGGATAAGGACTTAACTAAGAAGGTATTAGTTCCAAATGGCATCCCAATGCCTAAGGGAATTGTTCTTCATAAGGGTGAAGAATTTGCTAATCCTTTCTATCCATGTGTTGTTAAGCCAGCTAACGGTGGTTCATCAGTAGGTGTATCTATCGTTAATTCTGAAGCTGAATTATCTAAGGCTCTTGATTATGCCTTTGAATCAGATGATACAGTTTTAGTTGAGGAATATGTAAAGGGTAGAGAGTTCTCTGCAGGTGTATTAAATGGCGAGCCTCTTCCTGTAATCGAAATTGTTCCTTTAAAGGGCTGGTATGATTATGAGAATAAGTATGCAGATGGCGCAACTAAGCATGTTTGCCCAGCAGAGCTTTCAGATGAGATTACAAAGCAGATGCAGCACTGGGCTGTTGAATGCTTAAAGGTAGCTGGAGTTACTATTTATGGTAGAGTTGATATGTTACTTGATGAGAATAATAACATTTTCTGCCTTGAAATTAATACACTTCCAGGTATGACACCTACAAGCTTACTTCCACATGAGGCAAGCGAAGCTGGAATTAGCTTTGATGAGTTAACTCAGAAGGTAGTTGAGCTTTCAATTAATAGATAATTAAACTTTAATGGCTTTTAATAAGGAGAAGTAGTATGAAGGGCATGACAGTTAAGGAGATGGCTAAGGCTGTAAATGGCGTAGTTTACGCCCCTGAGTCATTTGAAGATAGAGAAGTTAGCTCTATTACAATAGATAGTAGAAAAGTTGAAGAAGATGGACTTTTTATTGCCATTAAGGGTGAGAGAAGTGATGGTCATGATTATATTGATTCTTGTTTTGATAAGGGCGCCCTTTGCGTAATTTCAGAAAAGGAATTAAATAATCCAAAGGGGGCATATATTAAGGTGGAATCTAGCCTTCAGGCCCTAAAGGATCTTGCCACACTTTATAGAGGCAATCTAACTAATCTTAAGGTAGTTGGAATCACAGGTTCAGTTGGTAAGACAAGTACAAAGGAGACAATCTATTCTGTACTTTCAACTAAGTATAATACTCTAAAAACTCTTGGTAATTTCAATAATGAGATTGGTTTACCACTAACAGTTTTTAGAATTGAAGATGATACAGAAATCGCTGTTCTTGAAATGGGAATTAGCGACTTTAATGAAATGACTAGACTTGCTAAGATTGCAAGACCAGACATTGCAGTAATTACTAACATTGGCTATTGCCACCTTGAGAATCTCGGGGACAGAGACGGTGTTTTAAAGGCTAAGACAGAAGTATTTGATTACGTTAAGGAAGGCGGAAAGGCTATTCTTAATGGTGATGATGATAAGTTAGCTACAGTAAAGGAAGTTAAGGGCAGTAAGCCAATTTTCTTTGGTGAATCTAAGACTAATGACATATACGCCGATGAGATTGAAAGTCTAGGTCTTGATGGCACTAGATTTAAGATGCACAATTTAAAGACAGCCGATGGCGTTGGCGAAATTGTTGTAACTTGCCCAGTTCCAGGAAGTCATATGGTGCTTAACTGCCTTGCAGCAGCGTCTGTTGCCTGCGAGTTTAACTTAAGCTCAACAGAAATTATTGAAGGTATCTCTAATTTAAAAACTATTGCTGGTAGAAACAACATCATTAAGACAGGAAAGCTTACAGTTATTGATGACTGTTATAATGCAAATCCAGTTTCTATGAAGGCTTCCATCGATGTACTAGCTATGGCTAATACAAGAAAGGTTGCCCTTCTTGGTGATATGTTTGAGCTTGGCACTGAGGAGAAGGAACTTCACAGAGGCGTTGGCGAATATATACAGGATAAGAATATAGACCTTGTAATTACAATTGGTGATTTGGCTAAGAATATCTATGAAGGCTTAGAAGGCGCTAAGGAAGCTCATCACTTTAATACAAAGGATGAATTTAGAGGCCAGATGACTAATTTAATTAATGAAAATGATAGCATCTTAGTTAAGGCATCTCATGGTATGCATTTTGAAGAGCTAGTGGAAGAGTTAAAGAATTTCTAAGACTTTGATTTCTAGCGGTAAATTAATAATAAAATCATAGATTAGAATAAAGATAATGATTGAGAATCCTAGGAAAGTAAATTTCTTAGGATTCTTTTTTATTAATTTCTATTAAAGGACTCTAATTTAACACAATATTCAAGATTTCTATGTAAAATATTTATTAAGCAAGGATAAATTTATTCCAAAATTTATAGCTGTTTATTTGTAAATAGTTATAAAGTATAGTAAAATATATTTAGATTTGGTATGAAGGCTTATGACAGTTAAATAAAACTTATAAAAGTCTGTTAAATACTGTTGGGTTTTATAAGTTATTTACAAGGTAAAAGAGCTAATAAATCTAAGAAACTTGTCCAAGAATTAATTCAAGGGGAGGAGAGTAATGATAA
>NZ_JAEEVD010000055.1:0-16153 GCF_016290755.1 Lachnospira sp. | reverse complement strand
TAAAGCCCAGTGTAAACCGAACATAACGAGTATCTGCCAGAAGAAACCAACAAATAAACCGTAAATAATATTGTTAAATCCTGCAATTGCATTAAATGCTTTTCCGATCCAATCAGCAAGTAATGCTGATACAGGTCCGATAACATAGATTGTCATAACGAATGCGATAAAGAGTGTAATTAATGGAACAAAGAATGTCTTAATTACATCTGGAATAATCTTAGCAATGTACTTTCTAATCCAAGCAGCAAAAGCAACAGCACAAATAATAGGAATAATTGAGCTTGTGTAGTTACCTGAGCTTGGCATTGTTACTGGAATACCAAATAATTTGTCAATTGCATATCCTGATGTTGTTGAAAGATAAGGATAAATAATTGCACAACCAAGTAATAAACCTTCGATTTCAGGCATCTTAAATTTCTTAGCTGCTGTATAACCAATGATTGGTGGTAAGAAATAGAATGCTGAATCACCAAGTGAATAAAGAATATTATAAGTTGCATCTGTTCCATCTGATGCTAACACGCCAATAGCTGCAAGGAGTGCTAATACACCCTTAATAATACCCATGGCACATAAAACGCCAAGGAAAGGTGTAAAACAACCTGTGATAATACCAATGAATGCGTTAAAAGGATTTACTTTCTCCTTTGGAGCATTTGGATCATCTTCTGCCTCTGCTGTTGCAAGGCTTTCTAGGTGTCCTACTTCAACAACTGTCTTGTAAACATCAGGTACATGATTACCAATTACAACCTGATACTGGCCACCACTGTTAAGTACTGTAACAATACCATCTGTTTCCTTTAAAATGTCTGTGTTTGCCTTAGATACATCCTTTAATGTAAATCTAAGTCTTGTTACGCAATGTGTAACATTTGCAATGTTACTTTTGCCGCCTACGTTCTGAATAATAATTCGAGCGAGGCCATCATACTTACTTGCCATACGGTCCTCCATTCTAGGTAATGTAAAAACCCCTTTAAACATTCCCTAAATAAATAATAATAATTTTTCGACTTATATATAAATGGGTTACCCCACTAAAAAAACCCGAAAGGGCACAATAGTACATGCGAAAAACATTCCGCTATATTACTGGTCCTTCCGGGTTTTGCCGACATAACTCGTAACAATCCCTAAAGATTAATTACATATAACTATAATATTACAAAATATTCAGTTTTTACGAATCCTATCACATATTCGCTCAAACTAAATAGATATTAAATTTTTGACTCCTTCACAATTCTTGCAATGTGTACAGTTAAGTACACCTTCTCTTCTTCAGAAGCTGTGAAGTTTAACTTCTTACTTAAGTATTCAATTATCTTTCCAGCACATCCATACTCTTTCTTATAGTGGTTTTGTATTCCCTCTAAGAATAACTCATCATCTTCACTATAAACCTTTCCCGCTATAGCTCTTTGTGTTAAGAACTTGAGGTGGGTAATAAAACGTTCATAACTAATTGAATCATCATCAATATTTATACCTAAAGTATACGTAACGATATTAACCACGTCTTTGATAATGGCGGGTAAATCTGATGTGGTACGCATATCTCCATCTGTTTCTGCGTTAACAATATGAAGTGCTATAAAGCCTGCCTCATCTTCCGGCAGGGCAACTCCGGTTGCCTCCTTTACTAACTTAACCGCTTGCTTTCCTATTTCAAACTCTGCTTTGTAAAATTTACTAATTTCCCACAAAAGTTCATTCTGGAAAACAATACCTTTCTTTCCTCTCTCAATTGCAAAATTGAGATGATCCGTAAGTGTTATATACACATTACGATTAAGATGTCTGTTTAATTGCAACTTCGCATTATGTATTATCTGGTTAGCTAATCTAACGTGCTCATAAGGCATCTTACTAACTAATTTTTCATATTGGCTTGCGTTCTCAGCCGGCAGGTGGAAAATCTTTTCAATCTTTTCCTTATCAATAACTTCGCCGTGTTTCTTGCCAAATCCAACGCCCTTGCCCGTTACTATTACTTCGCTACCATTATCAAAGGAGCTTACTACATTGTTGTTAATAACCTTCTCTATAACCATAATACCAAAAAAAGACTAGTATCATACACGAAAAACTACCTCGTTACTTTCATAAGCAACATTCTAAAATAGTCTCGACGTACAATCCAGTCTTGCCTTCCTAAAAGTAACAATCTGTTCCTCACATCTTAGTTATATTGTACATTATTTTTCCTTTTTAGTCAAGTAGTTCGTTGATTTTTCACAAACGAAAGTTGAGTTTTCAAATACATATATCAATCAAAATGAAACATCTGTAAAAAACATGTCTTTTTCTTACAAAAGTAGCTTATATACTAGCTTTCCTCTAGCAAAGGACTAAAAGCCTAGATAAAAAAATAATCACCGATTTTGATTGTTTTTAATTTCAATCAAAATCGATGATATTTTTCAAAAATTATTTTTTTATTTAATCGTCAAGACTTGCTGATTAAACACCCTTTGTAAATACAATTGAGCTACCTGTTGAATCAGTCCATGTCATTGTTGTATCTGTAAATGTAACAGAATATGAAATGTAATCTGTTGAATCATATGCATTAGCAACAACGATTGTGCCATCAGAAATTGTAACATCTACATCAATTGATGATCCATCTGATGTTAATACACCAGAACCATCAGCATTGATCTGAAGTGAAATACCATAATCAGCTGCTGTATATGTACCTGTATAGCTTGAATTAGTTGATGTTGAAATTGCTGAACCAAATAATTCATCAATAAGGTCTTCTGAAACAACCTTCTTTAATACATCAATATTGCTTAATACTTCAAGAGCAAGTGTCTGTTCTTCACTTGATGTTAAGTATTCAATATTAGAAGCGCCTGAGAAGTCAGACTTCTTATACTTAAGACCTGAGTAATCCTTGATTTCTGACTTGCCTGATAATTCAATATCAAAGCTCTCATCATCAGCTGTACCAACGATGCTAAAGTTATCAAGTGTTACCTTCTTATCTCCGTCCTTAGTAAACTTAGAAGCAATTGTTAAATCAAGGTCTTCTCCCTGTGCCTTAAGGTTGATATCGTATGAGTCACCATCTTCCTTAACTACTAAATCAATTACATCTGATTCATAGTTAAAGCCTACATGGATGTAATCTGTTGGATCCTTCTTACCAATGAATTCAGCAAAGATTTCGCCTTCATTACCTTCACCAGTAACTGAAAGTCTTACGATTTCCTTCTTATCGTTTACATACATGTTAAAGGATACTGGGCTAAAGCTTGAAAGTTCTGATTCAAAGCTTGACTTAATAGATTCCTTTGAGCTACCTGAGAATGTTGTTAAAAGTGACATGTAAGAAGAAATTTCCTTATCACTATATAAAGCATCTACTGCAGCATTGAAGCCCTTAACTAAAGCATCCTTAGTTACTGTAACTTCGTATTCTGTAACCTTAATGTTACCATTTTCAGACTTGAATGTCTTATTATCTACCTTCTTGTATTCAAGGTTTTCAACAAATACGTTATAACCCTTTAATACATCTCCAACTACTGCCTTAATTTCATCTGAGTACTGTTCAACCTGCTCTAAATCAAGTGAACCTGATGAAGAAAGTGAACCAAGTATTGCTGAGTATGATGAATATGAAGAGTAAACTGAATCAACGTCTACCTTAAATGACTCTTCAAATAATTCTGGACAGCTAAAGTAGACATAGCTTCCATCTGAGTACATTTCAATAGTAACTACTTCATCGCCATCTTCATCAACAATTGCGATATCACCTGACATTTCGCCATTCTCAACGTCTGACTGAATATCCCACTTAACTGTCTTAGCGTTAAGGTATTCTAAATAGTCTTCGTCGTTAAACTCTAATGCTTTAAGTGTAACTGATGTTTCGTTAGCTACCTGTGTATCTGTTGATGTAAGACCATTCTCAAGTACTTCATCAACATAAGAATCAACGTTCTTACCTAAGTTCTTAAGAGCTGTCTCAGCCTTTGCCTTAGGTGAAACTAAGCTATAAATAAATGGATATGCAAAATAACCAATTACTGCTAATGCTGCAACTACTGCAACTACAATAGCAACTACCTTAGGCCACTTCTTCTTAGCCTTAGGTGCCTGGTTTACAGTACCATACTGAGCCTGATCAAAACCGCCGTTTGGCTGCTGACCGAAAGCCTGTGGCTGACCAAATGCCTGTGGCTGACCGAAAGCCTGTGGCTGTGTAAAGCCGTTGTTAGCCTCTGTAGTGCTTGTATTAGCATTCTGATTAAAACCGTTGTTGAATGTGTTTGCCTCTACGTTAGTTGCATTCTCCGAAACTGGAGTGTTTGTTACTTCTTCTGTAACAGGTGTGTTTTCTGTTGTTGCGGACTTATTCTGACCTAGTGGAGCTCCACATTTAGGACAAAATTTTGTGTCGCCTGCGTTAAAACCGCATTTTGTACAAAACATAAAATCTCTCCCTTTTAAACATATTATTTCTTTACAGGAAACTTGTATATTATTAAACAGTTTCCTTTCTTTAGTGATACGACTTTGTCTAATCTTTATCACGCTGTTTATATTATCAAATTTTTAATATCATTTCAACCATACTTTATATATAAAAGAGGCAGTAAACGTATATGATTTCGCACGTTTATTGCCTCTTATAGTGTTTATCTATACTCTTTGATATTGTATAAATTCATAACAAATATCAAAAAATGTATGCTCTTCGCTATTAGCTGTGATTTTCCATTCAGGATCCTTGTCTAAATTAGGAAAATGTGTATCTGCCTCATATTCATAGTCGATTTTTGTAATATGTGCAGTATCACAGTAAGCTAACATCTCCTTATAAAGCATGCCACCCCCAATAATATAGACATCCTTACTATCATATTTCTTAAGCTCTTCAAGAAGTTCCTCAAGGCTATGCACCACGATGCAATCCTTATTCTTAAAGTTCTTATCGCTTGTAATAACGATGTTTGTTCTATTAATAAGGGCTGAGTTATTAGGTAGACTATCAAAAGTTTTACGACCCATAACCACAACCTTACCTGTAGTCTCTTCTCTAAAAAGCTTCATATCCTCTGGAATACTAACAAGCAATCTTCCATTCTTGCCAATAGCCCAGTTATTATCTACTGCTGCAATTAAGTTCATATCTATAATCTCCCTTCAATTTCTCTTGGGACATATGCCTTAACCTTTATACCGTCTTGAACATATTCTTCTTCAAGGAGCTGTCCAAACTCTCTAATTTGCTGTATCTTGCCAGCTTCTGAATATGCAAATGTTCTCTCGATATAAACTCTAGATTCCATAATTATCTCTTCTAAGGCCTTTAGGAATTCTTCTTCACCGATTCCAGCCTTATTAGAATAATTTATGCAATAATTAGCCTTAACATCCTTAATAACAGGGGCCTCTTCAAATTTATCCACCTTATTAATAAGAGTGATAATCTTCTTATCTTTAACTTCTAATTCCTCTAGAGTCTCATAAACAGTTTGCATATGTCTTTCATAATCTTCATTAGAAGCGTCCACTACATGCACGATTATGTCTGCATATTTTGCTTCTTCAAGTGTACTTCTAAAAGCTTCTATTAAATGATGTGGAAGCTTTCTAATAAATCCAACTGTATCTGTAAGAAGAACCTTCTCTTTATTTGGAAGTTCAAGTTCTCTTGTTGTTGGATCAAGGGTTGCAAAAAGCTTATCCTCTGACAACACATTTGCCTTAGTAAGCTTATTAAGAAGTGTTGATTTACCTGCGTTTGTGTAGCCAACAATAGCAGCCACAGGAGTTGAGGTATTATCTCTCTTACTTCTTTGCACCTCTCTATGGGACTTAATCTCATCTAAATCCCTTGATAACTTAGTAATTCTATCTCTAATAAGTCGTCTATCTGTCTCAATCTTCTTCTCACCAGGGCCTCTTGTACCAATACCACCACCAAGTCTTGATAGGGATGTACCAAGTCCAGAAAGACGAGTTGAACGATACTTAAGCTGTGCCATCTCCACCTGAATCTTACCTTCACTAGTTGTGGCGCGGCTTGCAAATATATCTAGGATAACCATAGTTCTATCCATAACCTTAGTATTTAACTCATCTTCTAAATTACGAAGCTGGGCTGGACTTAACTCATCATCACAAATAATACCTGTTGCATCTGTCTCTGCAATGTAAGCTCTAAGCTCATCAAGCTTTCCCTTACCTATATAAGTAGCTGGATGAAAATAATCTCTTGGCTGAATCATCTTTCCCACAGTCACAGCCCCCGCAGTCTTTGCAAGTTCTGATAACTCATTTAAGGACATCTCTACATCATCCTTAGGATTTAGTTCAACTCCAACTAATATAACTCTTTCAATTTCTTCGTCTGTATCATATAAACCCATACAAAACCTCAATTCTATTATTATTTAAGTCTCTTTGGAGACTAATTTTTATGAAAATGTATCAAATCCAAACTTTGCTAAGAATTAAATACATACTTTATCATACTTAAAATGGTATCCGAGGTATCTCTTGAATATACCGCTTCCTTAGCCATTACAGGGTCATCTGTAATAATGCAGTCAACGCCCTTGTTAGTTAAGTTAACTACCGAAGAGCTTGAATTAACTGTCCAAGCATAAACCATCTTACCTGAATTATGAATAGCATCCACCGTTCTCTTTGAAAGGAAAGATGCATTTACACTAAAGAAATCCACATCATCCATATTGTAAAAATCCCCATAGGCCATAGAAAGGATATAACCTACTTGAACATCTTCATTAAAGGATTTAACTGCCTGAAGAGAGGCGTAATCAAAGGAAGTTACAACACTTCGATTGACCATGTTATATTTTTCAAGTAATTCTACTAACTGTTGCGCTATCTCATATCTTGTATTATTAGTCTTAATTTCAATATTAAGATCAATCTTTCCTTGAACTAACTGTAATACCTCTTCTAGAGTTGGTACCTTCTCTCCTGCGAATTCCTCAGAAAACCAAGAACCAGCATCTAGCTGTTGGATTTCTTCGTAGGTTACCTCGCTAACATTTTTATTAAGACCAGTTGTCCTATATAGGCTACTATCATGCATAACCACAAGGACTCCGTCACTTGTCATCTGAATATCTAGCTCGATACAATCTGCCAAGTCATCAATAGCTGCCGAAAAGGCAGATAGTGTATTCTCCGGTGCCTTATTAGAGTCTCCTCTGTGGGCAGTAACCTGTGTTTCATGGAAAATAGCCACCCTCTCAAATGGATTATCATTAAAGGACAATGCCACATAGAGAATGCAAAGTATTGTAGAGCTTGCAAGAATAATTCGATAGATAAGTTCATTCTTTCTGTCAGAACCTTCTTCAATATCTACGTAGTCAAAATTAATATAATCAGAATCCACAAAACTATAATACATGTTAGAAATCATAGTAAAGGAAGCTGGAATGGAAATTAGCATCCATAAAACATTAAATATAACCTTGATGGTTCTTAGTACTGATAAATACATAGTACTACCAAGATAAGCCATATCTAATATCTTAACGCCTAATACTAGAACAAATGTAATTACAATATAAATTAATAACAAAGCAAGAGCTACTAAAAGGTTATAGACCAATACATTTGCCAAAACCTTGAAAATATGCTTTCTTACTATCTTGCAACTTAATTTGTAACTAGTTGAAAACTTCTTTTCTTCTAATATATGGATATTAGCTGTGAAGATACCTGATATTATTAATGCATAAATTGCTAGTAAAACTAAGACAATAATTAGCTTTACCCACCACTTATTATTAATGACATAAATCTTAAATAATGTAGAATTAGTCTCAGTAAAAATCATATTAATAAAGACTACTACATTGACAAAACTAATAGCTAACAAATATACAAAGAAAAGAGGAAAGTGCTTTAGCTTAAAGTTGTTCTTTAATCTCTTATAAGAATTGTATAAACAATCCTTAACTGAAGCCTCATATCCTCTTCTACTTGTTTCAAATGCTACTACTAAATACGACATTTCAAAGATACAATATGTAACTATTAAGCATATTGCAAAAATAATAAGCATAATAACAAAAGGGTTAGTCAGCGCCTTAATTATATAACCATTAGTTAAATATCTGATATTGGCAATCTTCATTCCAAGATTTAAGATTAAAACCAACAAGGGTACTGTAATGGCTATTGCAGCTAATTTGTATGCTAGCTCAAATTTTATTATGTTACTACCGCTTCTTTTTAATAATCCCCAATTTTCTTTTATGCTTTCAATCATATTTCAATACTAACCTATTCTAAAAAATTCTTTCACTGTGTTTCGTGCTTTTGAATTGAATTCTCTCATTGATTCATTTTGAATTATTCTCATTGAAAAATGGTATGTAAAATCTACTAGGTAAACTACAATTAAAAGAATTGATATTGCCACTGCCACTTTATGGTTGATGGAGAAAACAATATTCTGAACAAGTCTATTAACTGCACCAAACACAAATACAGCTACAAAGCCCCATCCAATAGTTGATTGTAGACAAATAATACCTTTATAGTTAAATCTTAAATGATCATAATTCCACCAAACTTCGCCAAATAGCTTTAACATAACCTGTGCTGTTAAAAACTCAAAGGCAGTTGCACAAATTGCTCCTGCAAAATAGAGTGCAAAGAAATTATGCTCAATTGGTCTAAATAAAATAAATGCAAAGAATAAACCGAAACCATAGATAATACAGAATGGAGACTTTGCAAAACCTCTATTCTCCCAATATCCTAATTGGTGTCTAATAACTACACATTCCATGCACCAACCAAGGAAGCTGTAAATAAAAAACCAAATCACTAACTGATTAATGTTCATGCCTCTAAATGTAAAGTTTAAAATTGAATGAATCATACTCTCTCCTTAATTTCCCTCGTTTTTATCTAATGTATAATATGAATTTTATCATGAAAACTTCGTGTTTTATACCAAAAGTAAATTATATTACTTCTATATAAATATTACAATACTTGCCCTAGAATCGCAATAAAACAGGGTATAGCAATTCATTTTCCTATACCCTGCAAAATAATCTTAAGCTAAAAGACCTTCAAGTGTCTCTCTTACAGCAGAAATGAAGTCCTGTGTATTAAGTGTTGTTGGATTAGGATTAGTTGTAATTAAAGCTAAATCCTTTGTCATCTTTCCATCTTCAACTGTCTTAATACAAGCCTTCTCAAGCTTATCAGCGAAATCACAAAGATCAGCTAAGTTATCTAACTCGCCTCTCTTTCTTAGAGCACCGCTCCAAGCAAAGATTGTTGCAATAGGATTTGTGGATGTTTCCTCACCCTTAAGGTGCTTATAATAGTGTCTCTGAACTGTTCCATGTGCTGCTTCATATTCATAGTAACCATGAGGTGAAGCAAGTACGCTTGTCATCATTGATAATGAACCAAATGCAGTTGCAACCATATCTGACATAACATCACCATCGTAGTTTTTACATGCCCAGATATAACCGCCTTCAGAACGAATAACTCTTGCTACAGCATCATCAATAAGTGTGTAGAAATATTCGATTCCTGCTGCCTTGAACTTATCAGCATATTCCTTATCATAAATATCCTGGAAAATATCCTTAAATGTATGGTCATACTTCTTTGAAATTGTATCCTTTGTTGCAAACCATAAATCCTGCTTTGTATCAAGTGCGTAGTTAAAGCAACTTCTAGCAAAACTTTCAATTGAGTCTTCAATATTGTGCATACCCTGAAGGATTCCTGCGCTCTTAAAGTTATGAATTAATTCTCTCTGCTCATTACCCTGCTCATCAGTAAATACAAGCTCTGCCTTACCAGGGCCAGCCACCTTCATCTCTGAAGCTCTGTAAACATCACCATAAGCATGTCTAGCAATTGTAATAGGCTTCTTCCAGTTCTTAACGTATGGCTCAATGCCCTTTACAATAATAGGAGCTCTAAAAACAGTACCATCAAGCATAGCTCTAATTGTACCATTAGGACTCTTATACATCTCCTTAAGGTCATATTCCTTAACTCTTGCTGCGTTAGGAGTGATTGTAGCACATTTAACAGCAACACCTAATCTCTTAGTTGCCTCTGCTGAATCTACTGTAACCTGATCGTTAGTTTCATTACGATGAACTAATCCTAAATCATAGTACTCTGTATTTAGCTCTACGAAAGGGTTAAGTAACTCATCCTTAATCAACTTCCATAAAACTCTTGTCATCTCATCTCCATCCATTTCAACTAATGGAGTTGTCATTTTAATCTTGCTCATTTACTCTTCCTCCTAGCTTTTATTGTCAGACCCAAATTCTTAATCAATAAAAATTCTTGTTTATTATAAATTATGTAGCTTTTTTTGTAAATAAAAGATAGGAGTTGATTGCTTTAATTTTTGTAGTTTTTCATCTCTTCTAGAATTTCTGTCTCAGTTGGATATGAAGCTATTGCGCCCTTTCTTGTAACACTAAGGCCGCAGCATACATTTGCAAAATCAAGATAAGCCTGAAGGCGGCTAGAATCTAGACTTTCTAAGCCCTCTCTTTTAACATTATCCATAGCAAGTCTATTAAGGAAGGCGCCAATAAAGCCATCTCCTGCCCCAGTTGTATCAGCTGCCTTGTGGCTTGTTGCCTTACTAAAGGCCTTGTGTTCTTTTGAAAATGCGTAAGCTCCCTTTGAACCTGTTGTGTAAATCACAAGTTTTACATTCCCCTGCATAAGCTTTGGAAGAGCCTCTTCGATATTATGTGTACCTGCAATAAAGTCAATCTCTTCATCAGAAATTTTTAGAATATCCGCCTCAGGAATAAACTCCCAAACCGCCTTATATAGTTCTTCCTTACTATCCCAAAGGTTAAATCTTAAATTTGGATCAAAGCTAATAAGGCCCCCATTGTCTCTTGCAAGCTTTATAGCCTTTTTGTGAGCTTCCTTCATTGGAAAATTTCCAAGATCTACGGAGCAAAAATGTAGGCCAAAATTATCCTTAAAAACTTCCTCTTCTAAATAGTCTGCCTCATAGAGCATATCTGCTCCCGGCTTTCTAAAGAAGGCAAACTCTCTATTGCCATCTTCCTTTAGGGCAACGAAAGCAAGTGAAGTTGTAGCTTTATTAGTTCTCTTAATTGTGCTTGTATCAATACCAAAGCTAGCAAGCTCATTTACAATCTTATCACCAAAGGCATCAGCGCCTACCTGAGTAATCATTGCTGATTCTCCACCAAGCTTTTTAAAGCAGCCACACACATTAGCAGGTGCGCCGCCTACCTTAGGATTAAAAGAGCTAACTTCACTAATAGCCTTTCCTACATCTCCCGGAATAAAATCTATAAGGGCTTCACCAATTGCAAGTAATTTCTTCATTTTTAATCTCACTTTCACATTTTCTTTTAATTAATCCTTGCCAGATTCTTATAAAAATCAATTCTCTTTATAAGCTCTAGCACATACATTTTTTTCATTAATAATTTTAATATCGATTTCCTTCTTTAAAGGATAATATCTTGTAGTCATAACCGCTTCCCCTGAATTTGCATACACTTCAAGGATGCAGCCATCCATAAAGATTGATAGATTCTCAAGGCTATCTAGTTTAGCCTTTCTTTTATCTCTACCATCTCCCGTATCATTAAAATATTCCATAAGAAGTTCCTTAGCCTCACTATTATAAGAGATTTTAAGGTCTTTGTTAAATTCCACAGATAAATCCTTATCCGCTTCTATCTCAATATTTGCATAAAGATTAGTCTTTACTAAGCTTTCATTATTTTCTAATTTAGTTACCTTTATATCTTCAAACTTGTCCTGTATATCACCAATTACAGGCTCCTGATAAATCTTATTATTCTTAAGACTTAAACGTCTAACTAAAGTCATGGAATGCTGCCACCCTTCCGCTATTGAAGCTGCATTTCCATAAGGGGCATCTGGTACTCCTGCCCAGCCAATTAAGTAAATGTTTCCATCCTCTCCCTTAAAGGTCTGAGGAGCATAAAAATCAAAACCTAAATCCCATTCCACAAAGTCTTCTAACTTTATTTCTGATTTAAGTTCGTCGCAATTTCTATTTACGATGTCTAATTTATTCAAATCTTTCATTATATATCCTGACTGATATACATTTGCAAATCTATCCAAACTAGACTCCAAACCTTGTGGACAAAAGGATAATACTTTATGTCCATTTAATTCAAAATAGTCAGGACATTCCCACATATATCCAAAATCATTATCTGAGATATAGGACTTATTTAATGTCCATTTTTTTCTATCCGCAGATTCATATAAAAGAAAGGCGGCCTTACTATCTCTTGTTCTTGCACCAAGTAACATATAGTAGAGTCCATTTTCATAAAAAATCTTAGGGTCCCTAACATGACAACTCATATTATCCGGATAGTCAGCATTAGTTAAAAGACAGGTCTTATTATTAAAATGTATTCCATCCTCTGATTGTAAAAATAAGACATTGTGGCCTCTGCCCTCGTTTATGTAATCGTAGTTACCCGGATGCTTTACATTTCCAGTATAAAAAAGTTCTAAAGTGTTGCCATCTATAAAGGCTGTGCCTGAATAAGCCCCGTCCTTATCCCATTCTGAATCAGGGAAAACTGCCTCTCCCTTAAATTCAAAATCCACCAGGTTCTTTGAAGTGTAGTGGCCCCAAGTTTTAAGACCGCCATTAACATCATCTTTACTATACTGAAAGAAAATGTGATATAAGCCCTTATAATAGCAGCTGCCATTAGGGTCATTTAACCAGCCTTTTGGCGGCATTATATGATATTTGTGTTTATACATATTTTCTTATCCTCCGTTTAAACTAAAATGTAAGGGGCTAACTTTTCTTAAATTAGCCCCTTTTGTAAGTATGATATATATTAGTTTTCCTCTACTGGATCCTTATAAAGTATCCATGAGCAGATGAAAGAAACTACAAAGGAAACAAGCATTACTAAGGCATAGCCTACTACGAACTTAGTTGTAATAAGGAAACCAAATAGACCTGTGATTCCGTATGCACTAGCATAAATTCCTGATATAGCTGCTACAAATCCACCTGCGGCACCGCCGATACAACCTGCAACAAATGGCTTCATAAATCTAATATTAACACCAAAGATAGCTGGTTCAGTAATACCAAGGAAAGCTGAGAATGAAGCTGGCATAGCCATTGACTTAATCTTCTTATTCTTTGACTTGATACCTACAGCAAGAGCTGCTGCACCTTGGCCTACGTTAGCTGCTGTAGCAATTGGCATCCATGTATTCATAGGAGTTGCTAAAGAACACATCTCAGCTTCAATCATGTTGTACATATGATGAAGACCTGCAACTACTGTGATTGCATAAAGACCACCAATTAAGATTCCACCTATACCAAATGGAAGGCCGATAAGTGTCTGAGCACCTGTTAATACCCAACCCTCTACTGTTGAGAAGATAGGTCCAATAATTGTAAGTGTTAAATAACCTGTTACTAAAACTGTTACAAGTGGAGTTACAAATAAATCAAGCATTGCTGGTACAATCTTGTGTAACTTCTTTTCGATAACAGACATAATTAAAATTGCGATAATTACAGGAATTACATGGCCCTGATAACCTACCTGATTTACATCGTAAAGACCAAACCAAACAGACCACTTATCAACTGTTCCGCCAGCAGCTTCAATACTTGCTACTGACCAAGCATTTGTTAAATTTGGATGAATCATAATAAAACCAATAACAGCTGCAAGGAACTCGTTACAACCAAACTTCTTAGCTGCACTAATTGCAATAAGAATTGGTAACATACTAAGAGCTGCACCTGCGAAGAGGTTAATTATTGCATAGAAATCTGAGTTAGCGATTTCTGGGAAAGCACTTGATAGGCCTCCAAGTAAACCGTTTAATAAACCACTTGCTACGATTGCTGGAATAATAGGAACGAAGATGTCACCTAAAGTCTTAATAGCTCTTAGGAAAATGTTCTGTTTCTTAGCTGCGGCCTCTTTTACCTTTTCCTTAGAACTAGCCTTAGTTCCTGATAACTTAATGAACTCATCGTAAACATCATTTACAATACCTGTTCCAAAAATAACCTGAAGCTGACCCTGGGCCTCAAAACAACCCTTAACTCCTTCAGCATCCTCAATCTTTTTCTTGTCTACCTTGCTGTTATCAGCAATTACTAGACGAAGTCTTGTTGCACAATGTGCAGCAGATACGACGTTACTTGCTCCACCAACGCCGTCAAGCACCTGTTTAGCTGCCTTTGAATAATCCATAGCTTACCTCCATATCACTAAAAATTATTGTGAGAACAATCTCACGTTTTTATATTTTTTAAAACATAAAAACGTTACATTTACTACATCCCATTGTGTGAGAACGTTCTCATGTCTTATAATGCATATTATAGTTACTGGTGCTTTTGTTGTAAATGCATAGTTCTCACAATTAGTTGGTGGTTTCTTTGTGCATTTTTAACAAAGCTATTAACTTCTAAATAAAACGGACTAACTAATAATAATATTTTAACAGATTATGGTATACTTTATCTATTGTTTCTATTAACTTATACATTTATAGAACTCAATTAATAGCCAATTTTTTGGGAGGGTATTATGACAATAAATGAAATTGCAAAGTTAGCTGGTGTATCGCGCGCCACTATTTCTAGATATCTTAATGATGGTTATGTTAGTCAAGATAAGAGAGACAAGATTAAGCAGATTATTGAAGAGACTGGTTACACTCCCTCAAGCTATGCCCAAACTCTTAGAAGCAAGAAGACTAACTACATCGGTGTAATTATTCCTAAGATTGACTCTGATTCAATAGGTCGCATGGTTTCAGGTATTACTAGTGTTCTTTCAAAGAAGAACTATCAGATTTTACTTGCTTCAACTAACAACAATGCAAGTGAGGAGTTAAAGTATCTTCGCCTTTTTAAGGAGAATCACGTAGATGGAATCATTTTACTAGGTACAATTTTTACAAAAGAGCACATTAAGACTTTGGCTTCATATCAGGTGCCAATTGTTATTTTAGGACAAAATGTTAAGGGCTATTCTTGCATATATTCTGATGATTATCATGCTGCCCTAAGCCTTGGCCGCAAGCTTTCAAAGACTTCAACTAATCCCGCAATGATTACCGTAACTTCTGAAGATGTGGCAGTAGGCCTTAATAGACGTAAAGGTTTTATAGATGCTTTTAAGGAAAATGGAAAGACTATCCATAAAAAGAACATTAAAGAGGTAACTTTTAGCTTTAATGCAGCTTATGAGGCTTGTAAGGAACTTATTAGTAATGATAAGACTATTGATGCAATTATGTGTGCCACAGATACAATTGCAGCAGGCGCCATTAAGTATTTAAGGGAAACTAACCTTAAAGTTCCAGAGGATATTGAAGTGACAGGTTTTGGTGATAGCAAGCTATCCCTTGTATCCTACCCTTCCATTACCACAGTACATTTTTTCTATGAAGATGCAGGAATCAAGGCAGCTAGCCTAGTTTTAGACAAGATAAACAAGAAGGAAAAGACTAGCCCTAATCTTGGCATCATGCTTGAATATAACTTAGTAGAGAGAGAATCTACAAAAAAACTCGGCTAAACATTGATAACTTTTTTACATAATGCTATAGTTAGAAAGTTCACAAAATAAACAATTTTCAAAAGAAAAAAGTATAAACTATATTCTAATAATGGGAGGTACATTTTATGTGCGGAATTGCTGGTTTTACTGGAAAATGCAAAAATGAAAAAGCAGTTTTAAAAGAAATGATGGATACTATTATTCACAGAGGTCCTGATAGTTCAGGAGAATACAATGAAGATGGCACAATTCATCTAGGTTTTAGACGTCTTTCAATCCAGGATTTAAATAACGGTGATCAGCCAATGTTTAATGAAGATAAAACAATGGTTATCACTTTCAATGGCGAAATCTATAATTTCAAAGAATTAAGAGAAGAATTAATTGCTAAGGGACATACATTTGCAAATAAGGCAGATACTGAAGTTTTAATTCACGGTTACGAAGAATACGGCAAGGACTTACTTAACAAGTTAAGAGGTATGTTTGCCTTTGTTATTTGGGATAGCAAGAATAAGATTTTATTTGGCGCTAGAGAT
>NZ_JAEEVD010000012.1:0-54453 GCF_016290755.1 Lachnospira sp. | reverse complement strand
TTAAGCGGGGGTATAAAGCTTACTAGTGTCAGAAGGGGTTAAAGCCCCTTCTGACAGGTGGCACAAAGTGCCACTGCGTTCATGAGGAAGTAGCGAAGCGGATTCCGAATGTCCGCTTTACAATGTACTTAAAAAGTGGCAGCCCACAAGGGCCGCCACTATCAAATAACATTTACCAGGAGGGGTTTTATGGAAAATTTAAAATATCCAGTAATCACTATCAGTAGAGAATACGCAGCCTATGGCCGTACAGTTGCAAAGCGCCTAGCTGACACTCTAGACATTCCTTTTTATGACAAGGATTTCGTAAAGGAAACTGCTAAAAGAAGCGGTTATTCTGAAGATGATATTAGAAGAGAAGGCGAGGCTATGAGCCGTGCTACTCGTTTTATGAACAGCCTTATGAACAACGCCATGGTTTATACAAGTTCTTATGATGGAATCTTCCATGCACAAAAGGAAGTTATTATTAACCTTTCAAAAAAGCCTTGTATCATCGTTGGTCGTTGCGCCGGCTACGTTTTAAAGCAAGCTGGAATTCCATGTTTTAATGTTTTCCTATACGCCGATAAAGAAGTTCGTACAAAGCGTACAGGTGAGCTTGAAGAAAATTTCGGCCTCAATCCTAAGAAGGCCCGTGAAAGACACGACATTTTAAGAGAAACTTACTACAAACAGTACACTCATCAGGAAATGGGTGACTACCACAATTACGACATCTGCTTAAACACTGGTGTCATCGGCCCAGAAAGATGCGCAGATATCATTGCGGATATAGTTAAGAAGCATATTGATGAGTTGGATTAGTGGGATGCTTTTGGAATGTATTGTAAAACGGTCATTGCGTTTTACTATTAACTTCTCAAAGACACGCTCCCACTAAGCTAAGCTTGTAGTGGTACTAGCAAAAATCCAGAACTTTGATAATCTCTGTCTTCGACAGCGGATTATCTTGTTCTGGATTTTTTAAGTGCCAACAAGCTTAGAATTGTCTTTTCGAAGTTATAGCAAAACTCCATTACCTTTCTACACCACCACAAAACGCAAACCCACCAATCTAACTCTACCGCTTTTAGCAAGTTGGAATGGTCGTGAAGTTTTCACGTTCCGGGATAAATTGACCTAGGGACTATATTTAAGTCCCGTTAGGTCAATTATTCCAATTTCGGCTCCAAAATCAATCACCCTAATAATTCTTATTTCACCCCTACAATTCCAAAATTCCCCAAAATAAACAGCCGCACAAAACAGCCTCACAATATCAAGCCACAAAAAAACAGTGACTAGGCCTCCCTAATCACTGCAATTTTATATCCACAATATTCTTGTTCTTCTATTATAACATCCTGCTTTTCGCCTTTATAATAACACTCCACTATATCAGTGTCATGTAAAAATTCTACATTAAGAATTGTTCTAGCAATTCCGTCACCAAGTAACTTTGAGAAAGCTTCCTTCATAGTCCAAAGACTAAAGAATCTATCCTGCTTTGTTAGGTCATTTCCATATACCCAAGCTGCTTCCTTTTTTGAATAAAATTTATCTATCATTCTGTCGCTAAAATTTCTATTGCCGTCAATGTCAATGCCGATTGGCTTTGAGGCAATGGCAACTACTACTATATTTGCTGTATGAGAAATGTTAAAATGTATATCCGTTCTTTCTTTATAAACCGGCTTTCCTTGTCCGATTTCTTCAATTTCAAAATCGTAATCTGTGTCGTAACCATCAATCAGGTCTTCTGTTGCTAGTTTCTTTATTGCACAACTTTTGTCATCTTCTAATTTACAATTTAGATAATCCTTTGTTGCATAATTTAAAAGCAAGCCTGCCATGATGCTTGTTAGGCGGGGCATTTCTACATGTAATTTATCTGTTTTTTTCTTGCGGTAATCAGTTAATTTTGCATATGCAATTTCGCTAACCTCCTTTAAAGTACAAGCATTAGCTAAATATATCTTAATCATTTATACTCCTTATAGGTCAATTTCTGTTGAGTCCTGTATATTCTTCTTTGAATATACGAAAACACAATCTCCACTTTTTAATATGGTATTACCCTTAGGTATAAGTATTCTATTTCCTCTCTTAATCATAAGAACCAGACTGTGTCTAGATATATCTATGTCCTTAATTGCATGTCCAAGCCAAGGATTCCTATCCTTTAGCTCGATTTCTCTTATGTGAATTTTATAGTCATCATTATAAGCTTGAGCTGCTAAAACCACTTGATCTGCTATCATAATAATTGTGTCGCCCTTTGGCACAATAGCCTCACCTTTTCTTATAATTGCTGCAAATATAAGACCTTCTGGAATTTTCAAATCCCTTATTTGCTTTGAAACCCAACTGTGTTCTTTTGTAATGTTAATTCTTACAAACTTAATATCTTCAATGTTTTCTATGTCACTTGAACGCCTTGTATTGTTATACTCTTCAACAAAACCGGCACTAATAATACCTGTTGGAATAGCTACAATACCAACACCCAGAATCGTAATTGCAATACTAAGTAACTTGCCTAGCGCTGTTATTGGATAAATATCTCCATAGCCTACTGTAAGTAATGTGGACACAGACCACCAAAAGCCCGAAAATGCATTTTCAAAAACATCGGGCTGGGCCTCATGCTCTACACTATACATGCATAAGGAAGAGGCAATCATCAAAGTCAAAACAATAAAAACAGAAGATAAAATCTGCTCTCTTTTTCGAATAATAACCTTAGAAATCACACTTAGAGCGTCTGAGTAGGCATTTACTCTAAATAATCTCATGATTCTGACAACTCTAAACATTCTAAAAGCCACTGCTCCGCTAGGAAAAAAGAAAGGCAAGTAAAATGGAACAAAGGAAAGAAAATCTATAATTCCATCAAAGGATAACACATATCTTAAAAGCGCTTTTACTTTCGTTTCATTAGGATAGAGAAGATTGGATGTCCAGACTCTTAACCCGTACTCCACTGTAAAGCCAAGGACTGTAATTAACTCAATACTATCGAAAATGTATGAGTAAGCCGCTAGCTCATCAAAGGTGTCCGCCACTGCAATCACCAAATTTAGTAAGATGGCAGTAGTAATGTAAATGTCAAAAAGCCTGCTTTGACAATCTCCTACATATCCAATTTGAATAATTTCAAAAACTCGCTTCTTCTTATTATCCATAACTCTTCCCCCCACTAAGACAGACATTTATAAAACTTAAATAAAATAATTAGGTAGCAATAAATAACTTATATACTTAGCAGCATCTAAATATAGCGAAATATTTATAAATACTGGGCAGAATATAAAGCAGGCAACAATTAAAACGAAGGTAATTGCTATATAACTTTCTATTCTTTTGAAAATGCTACCAAGCACCCAAGCATAAAGCGTTACTAGGATAACATAAACAATACCTAATAATGCTTTTTTAAGACTTATACTATTTCCTGAAATAACTAGGGCAATGCTTGAAGAAATCCAAAAAAGAAAAGCGCCAATAAAGGCATATACAGGTCTTGCAAGTATCTTATATCTCTTTGATAAAGTTACATAGCTTCCCTTTGCCTCATCTTCTAAAAACCAAGCTACCCCAAACAAGCCTCCTGCAAATATTAATATATAAAGGATGGCTCTTAACGGAAATTTTCCTGTTGTTTGAGTCATTTCACTTCTAGAAGTATCATCGCTATCAAGCACAGTAAAGTCTATATGAAAAGTTACATCGCTTGATAAGTATTTTTCATATCTAGATTTAGCGTTGACTATGGCCTTATCTAATTTTTCTGAAAATATCTTATTATCAGATATAAAGTCCACTAATACATCATCTGCGAAGTTCTTAAATAACTGGGAAAATACAATCTCGTTAGTCATTGAACTTACATAATTAGATTCATTTATAACACACTCAATAATTCCGTTATAGTTATCCTCCATTATCTTATCAGAAATATTTTCTCCAAATACATAACCGCACTCAGCCTTTTTGTTTACTATATCTTCAAGCAAATCCTCTCTTGAATCAACTAAGTAAAAATTCACTGGATAATCTCCGGAAATTAACGCTTCCACTGTATTTGTAGCCATTTCATCTTCATCTGATAGACATAGTCCTATCTGAATCGTGTCCGATTTATTCAAAGCAGGAATACTTTTTGCAATCAAAGTTACTAAAGGAATAGCAATCAAAAGCCCAACAATAAAGGGATTCTTAATCTGCTTCTTTAGCATTAAATATATCCAAAATAAAACCCTTTTCATAACTACTCCCTTCTCACCCTTAATTTAAGCACCAAACTTGCAAGTGATGTTAAAACTACAGCAATCAATACATTTTCAAAAAGCAAGATTGGATTAATATTAGTTGTCATTATCTGTCCTATTAATCTGAAGAAATAGTAGGTTGGTAAGAAGTTTCCTATTATTCTTACAGCATTAGGTAGAAGTGAGCTAGGAATTATACAGCCAGACATATACATGCAGACTATTCCTATTATAAAAAGGCCTATAACCTTATAAATTGTATTATCTATTAATACAAATATAAAAAATATAAAGCTAAGAATTGCATAATTAATCACAAAAAGACCTATTAAGGAAGTGATTAAATCTAGAGGTGAACTAAGCTCGTAGTAATTAAACACTGCCGGGAAACGTAGTCCAACTATTCCTAGGAAAATGCATACCAGCCAGAAAAATCCTGTGTAAACCAAGCATATTCCCATTATTCTTGAAAAGCTTATGTAGCCTTCTTTAATTCCTGAAATTCTTAACACCCTAGTTAGGCTGTTGTTATTTACCACAAAAAGTTTCTCGCAAACTATACCGCTAAATAGCAATAAAAGCATGAAACCAGTGGCTATATAAAACTGTGTAGTTGAGAGGCCTTCTGTCTTTGAAACATCTGTTACACTAAAGTAGATGCTTCTATCAAGGCCGTAACTAAAGTAGATTTCGCTAAGTTTATTTTCTAATTCTGTCTGTTTATCCTTCTGACCACTAAAAAGAGCATTTAGGACATCATCCATAGAATAAACTCCTGCTTCAGCAGTACTTACAACGCTTGTACCGGCATTTATCATCTCCTGATAAATATAAGAAGAATTATTAACACCAACACTTGGGAAGATCATTTCAATTGTCTTATTCTGACCATTCATAATACTTCTTATAAGTCCCTTAGGAATAAGCACAACAACATCCACAGTTCCATCCTTAAGGCCTGTTAGGGCACTTTCTTCATCCATTTCCACCAAACTGCAGACTGACGAAACGCTTTCTTCATCTGCAATTAAAGACATAGCCTGCCTTATGTATTTTGAATTATCATTATCGTCATATACTATTGCCACCTTTAAAAGAGAGGAATCATCTGAATTAGATGTACAAGCAGATATTCCAAAGGCTGCTGCCCCAATGATTATAGCTAAGATTAGCGACACCAAAATTATTTTAGGGACCCAAGTAAAACTACTAATAATCTGTAGTCTTAAATACTCTAATTTCTTTTTCATCGTGCTAGTCCCCTCATAATTTCATTGTGACTTCCAACTTCTACTTCCTTTAAAACGCCATCATTTAAGAGATACATTTTCGTTGCAAGATTAATCTCGTAATCCTCATGGCTAGCTAAAATCACTGTTCCGCCAACTGCCATATACTTTTCAATATATTCCTTAATTTCCTGCTTACAAACAATATCAAGAGAAGCCCCTGGCTCATCAAGAATAAGAATTGGTGGATTCTTTGCAAGAGCCGCACAAATACTAAGACGCTTCTTCATACCTCCTGATAACTGCTCCACCTTCTTATCAAGAAATTTTGTGACACCAAATATGGCAGGAGCACCTGACTTTAGGTCCTCCTCCATATTTCTGTTAGTTCCAACATACCAAAACTTTAGATTATCTCTAACACTTAGTCCTTCAAGTAGTGGATTTTCCTGAGGGATGTATCCAATCATCTTATCAAAGCTTTTGCTATTTGAAATCGCATTAACTCCGTCAATAGTTATCTTTCCTGAACTAGCCTTATTACTTCCTGCAAGTATAGATAAAAGTGTTGTCTTGCCGCAGCCGTTTGCGCCAATAATAACGGCACATTCACCCTTATTTACCTCAATATTTATATCCTTTAAAATGTAATTCTTGCCATAACGCTTAGTCACATTTTCTACCTGAATAAATGCCATAAAATTACCTCTTTATTACTCTTCCTCTTCATCAGAAGCCTTAATAAACTGACTGTCGTAAAGCTTCTTATAGAAACCATTAGCCTTTAATAGCTCTTCATGATTTCCCTGTTCTAATATATTTCCGTCTTTCATAACTAAGATTACGTCTGCATTTTTAATTGTTGAAAGTCTGTGGGCTACGATAAAGCTTGTCTTTCCATTCATTAATTTTGCAAATGCATCTTGGATCTTTAATTCTGTTCTTGTATCAATTGAAGATGTAGCCTCATCTAAGATAAGCATTGGTGGGTTAGCAAGCATGATTCTTGTAATACATAAAAGCTGCTTCTGACCTGCTGAAAGACTTCCGCCATCTTCACCAATCTCAGTATCAAGGCCCTTTGGTAACTTCTTAATAAAGCCCCATGAATAAGCCTCTTTACAAGCATTAATAATCTCTTCTTCGCTGGCATCTTCCTTAGCCATAACGATATTATCTCTAATTGTACCTGACTTAAGCCAAGTCTCCTGTAATACCATACCAAAGCCATTTCTTAAAGATTCTCTTGTTATGTCTCTTAAGTCATGACCACTAATTTTAATGCTTCCTTCATTAACATCATAAAAACGCATAAGTAAGTTAATTAATGTAGTCTTACCACAACCTGTTGGGCCAACGATTGCAATTCTCTGACCTGGCTTAACATCTAAATTAAAGTCTGTAATTAACTGTGTGTCTTCTGTATATGAGAAGTATACATTTTCCAAATCAACCTTACCAGATATTTCTGAAAGCTCTAACTTGCCCTCATCTGAAATCTCTGAATCTTCTTCAATAAGCTCAAAAATTCTAGCGGCACAAGCAATTGAATTCTGTAATTCAGTTATAACTCCAGAAATCTCATTAAATGGCTTAGTATACTGGTTTGCATAACTTAAAAATGAAACAAGTTCACCAACGGAAATACCGCCGTTAATAGCTAAAATACCACCACTTACAGCAACTACTGCATAAACTAAAGAGTTTACAAATCTAGTAGAAGGATTTGTTAAACTTGAAAAGAATACAGCCTTTAATGAATACTCAGCAAGTCGTTCATTAATTTCATCAAATTCTTTAAGATACTTCTGCTCACTATTAAAAGACTTAATAATCTTTACGCCGTTAATAGATTCATCAATAAGCGCTGTCTGCTCGCCTCTAGTCTCTGACTGTCTCTTAAAGCTGTTAAAGGTCTTCTTTGCAATAAACCAAGCAATAAGAAGTGAAAGTGGTGTAAGTAAGAATACAAGCAATGTTATTCTAAAGTCAATAAAGAACATAAAACCAAGAGTACCAATAATTGTTAGCACACCTGTAAAGAACTGTGTAAAGCCCATAAGTAATCCGTCTGCAAATGTATCTACATCGGCAATTACTCTACTTACGATATCACCATAAGAATTACCGTCAATGTACTTTAGAGGGAGAGTTTCAATCTTATCAAAAGCCTCATCTCTAATGTCCTTTGTTACACCAAAGGTAATCTTGTTGTTACACATATTCATGATCCACTGAGATAAAAATACCCCAAAGATAAATATTCCAATCTGTCCTAAAACCTTTGCAATACCTGTAAAATCCACTTCTCCAGGACCTACAATTAAATCAATAGCTCTACCAATTAAAATTGGAACGTAAAGCTGACAAACTACTGTTACAATAGCCATAACAATACTTGTTGCTAAAGCTAGCTTATAATTTTTTACTCTATCTAAAATCTTAAAAATCACTGTTTTCTTATTATTGTTTTTCATTAGTGTGCACCTCCTACAACTTTAGCCTGTGAGCTAAATTGAGAATCGTAGATTTCCTTATAAATTTCGCAGTTTTCAAGTAACTCTTCATGAGTTCCCTCGCCTACCATCTTACCGTCATCAAGTACAATAATCTTTGTACAATTAAGTAAGGAAGCGGCTCTCTGTGAAATAATAACAGTTGTTACATCTTTTAAGTCTCTTACGATTGCGTTTCGAAGTGCTGCATCTGTTGCATAATCAAGAGCTGAAGAACAGTCATCTAAAATAAGAATCTCTGGACTTGCAGCTAATGCTCTTGCAATATTAAGTCTTTGCTTCTGACCACCTGAAAGATTCTTAGCCCCTTGATTTATCATGTAATCAAGATAGCCTTCCTTCTTTGATAAGAATTCCTTAGACTGAGAAACTTCCACTGCCTTTTCAAGAACTTCCTCTGGGATATCCTTTCTCCCCATTGTTAAGTTCTCTCTTACTGTTCCACTAAATAAAACAGCCTTCTGCATACAAACTGATACCTTCTTTACAAGCTCTTCTCTAGGAATATCCTTAACATCTACACCATCAATAAGTACGCTACCCTTTGTTGCATCATAAAATCTAGAGATAAGATTTGCCACTGTAGTTTTACCTGAACCAGTACCACCAATGATTCCAATCATATCACCTTTCTTAGCAACAAGATTTATATTAGAAACTGAGTCCTCACTGTTTCCCTTATAGCATAGGGATGCATTGCGAAGTTCTAACTTAGGCTGTTTATTAGATACATTTTCATCAAGACCTAATTCCTGTCTCTTTTCTACAAAATCCATAGAAGATTCAATAGCTAATACGCTTTCTACTCTACCTGCACAAGCAAGGGCCTTAGTAATAGTTACAATAAGGTTAGCAAGCTTAATTAACTCTACTAAAATCTGTGACATATAGTTATAAAGGGCAACAACCTGTCCCTGTGTCATGGAACCTGTGTTAACCTTGATAGCACCAAAGTAAATTAAGGCTACAATAGCAGCATTTACAACCACATAAGTCAAAGGATTCATAAGACCTGATATTCTACCAACTACTCTCTGAAGCTTATTGAGGTCTTCGTTTTCTGCCTTAAACTTTACATTTTCCTTAGCCTGCTTATTAAAGGCACGAATAACTCTAACACCTGTTAAGTTCTCTCTAGTAGTTAAAAGGACTTTATCTAACTTATTCTGAACATCGCGATACATAGGTCTTGTAATAAGCATAATTCCAAAAACAATAAATGCTAATACAGGAATTGTAACCACGAATACAAGAGCGATCTTTACATTAATTGTAAAGGCCATAATCATTGCACCAAATACAATAAATGGTGAACGAAGGAATAGTCTTAAAACTAAGTTAACACCATTTTGAATCTGATTAATATCAGAAGTTAATCTTGTAATCAATGTTGATGTTCCAACTTCATCATAATCTGTAAAAGATAATCCTAAGATATGCTCATACACGCTATATCTTAGTTTTGTTGCACATCCAATGGCTGCCTTCGCACTAAAATATTGAGCTGTTATTGAACTTGCAAGTCCAATCATCGCAAGGAATACAAGCATTACACTAGATTTTAAAATAAAAGCAATATCGTCGTTTGCAATACCCTTATCGATAATTGCAGAAACTACAATAGGAACAAAAAGTTCAAATACTGCTTCTAGCATTTTAAAAAGTGGTGCTAATACGCATTCTTTTTTGAATTTTTCCAAATACCTCATTATCATCTTCATACTAAAATTACCTTTCTTACTATTCCAAACTAGTCAAACATTAAGCAAATTGCTTCTAGATTAGTTACGGAATATATTTCATTTGTTTCAAACATTTCGTTGTACACTTCAAAATTAGAATAAGAGTGTTCAAATTGTCTTGAGTATAAATGTGCTATATCAACTTGTTCTGTAAAGGATAGTGTCTTTCCATTGCAATACCAAACCGCAATGTCTGCTGCCTTTAAAACAATATACCAAACAATACAAATTGTAGTCTTTAAGAGTAAATCGTAGTCATTAACTGCATCTAGTAGATATCTAAATATTGTGTAGTTAAATAACTGGTCATACTCAGCAAGTCTATCCTTGTAGTATTCATTGAATTCGTCCTTTAATTCAATAGCTTTTCTACTTTCCTTGATATCTTCGTAGAACTTATCCACAGCCTGACAGACTTTATACCAATCAGGGTTGATAACTTCCATGCCTTCAAAACTATCAAAGTAGTGTTTGATCTGCTCAAAATGCTTAGCATCCTGAGGGAAACCAAGTTTTCTAGCAGAGAGTGTCTCTGATTCAAGACGTCTCTTTCTAATGTTTTTAATGGCCTCATCCACCAAATCCTTATTCTCATAGGCCTTTAGCACGTTGCCTATCTTCTCATCTTCCTGAATATCAAGAAGTCGCTGCACATCCCTGCTCATTGCAAGGAAGGCTGCAATACGCTCGCCCAACTTATAATCCGTGTCATTAATTAAGTTAAAGCTTAGCTTTCTTGCCCTTCTAAGAAGCATATATACAAAAGGGTCGATGTCATTAAGAGCGATATCCTCATCAATATCGGATTCGCTAAATTCCATCATTCCTCTTTTGGCAAATATAATTTCCCCAGCTGTCTTACAAGATGGTGCAATTCCCATCTCTCTTAAGGCGCCAAAATTGTTAATAAATCTTGGAAACTCTGCACAGGTATCGCAAAGCTTGTCCTCTCCTAACTCTGTATATAAATCACAAAGATTAGCATCATTTAAGAAGGGACATCTTTTTTCCTTTGTTAAGGTAAATGTGCAGCCGCCCTCTTCATCATCTACAGAAACCGCCTTTAGTCTATCCCCGAAAGGTCCTGTTACTGTCTTATAAAAATCGTTTGATTTCTTGTCTACATCCACATCCCAGCCTGCACAACAAGTATCTGTGCAGTCTCCCGCGATGCATTTAAATTCCTCATAATACTTAGGTGTTACTAGTTTCATTTTTCCCACTTACTTCCTCATTTTCAATAATCTTTTACTTCTTCTTTTCTTCTATATTTATCTTCTAATCTCTTAATCTTCTATTTTTCTAGTTCTAAAGTAATTTATAATGTCAAAAATCGACTTAATTGCTAGTGGTAAAATAATTGCTACTGCAATCATGTAAATGTAGAACTCCTGCGGATTTGAGATAAGTAACTTAACTTCTTCTGACTCATAAATTCTTGCAAGCATATCCATATCGCCCATATATCTTGCATAGCCAAGCATCATGACAATAAGCACTGCCACTGAAGATGAACTTGTAATTATTACTGCAATGACCATATCAATGTTACGGCTAAGATACTCCATATGCTTAACTGCTGCTTTAGCTCTAATACTTAAAATGAAGCTTATAGTTATAAGCACTGAAAAAAGCATATAATTTAGTCCCACTGAAACTCCCATTTCAAAAGCTGAAGCATCTGATAAATCCTTATAATTTCCAATAAATGTTAACATATAAATAACAGATCTAATTCCTGTTAGTTCTCCAAGTAAAAGAACTATGCTAAATGCAAGTTGTCTTTTTCTATATACCTTATCCATAAGCCTCCTAATCTGCTATAAAGAACATAAGAGCAGGATTATTCCTGCTCTTTAATTTTAGTTATTATTAAATCCTGAAAAATCCTGACTTGAAGCTGTAGGCTCTGTCTGAGCTACTGGAGCTACTGTCTCAGTTGTAGGCTTTGCCTGCTCTACTGGAGTCTCAACAACTTCCTCTAAAGTCACTTCTTCAGTTGCCTGTGCTGTGTAATTCTTCTGTTGTAGCTGTGATGCATTTTCAAAAAGCTTATTATTCATCTTATGAAGTGAAACAATTGATGTAACACTTAAAATCAAATAGAAGATAAAAGCTGCAATTGTTGCACATACAAGGATTGCAACTAAGGTTTCAAGCTTATCTACATCGTCAATATATGAATTAACTTCATAAACTTTCTCTACTGGTAAATATCCAAGAAGTACTGCGGCAACTACGTTAAATACATAAGCTACAGTGCATAAAATAATGTTAATTAAAGCTTCAACAAAGATAAAAATTGTTCTTAATACATAAGAAAGGGTACCCACTGCCTTATGTGAAACAAAATTCATAATAAAAGCTAAAACTGAAATTCCTGTAAGAACCATGAAGGCAATTGTCCAAATAAATAGGTTATTCGCCATGCCATAATAAATTACAGCGGTATTAGTTGAATAATTCTCTTTTAGTGCAATCAAGCACATCTCAACAATTCCTACAATTGATGCGATAAGGCCAAGAAAAATCACTATTCTGAAAAACACGTTGGCCACTTTAGTTTTCTGGGTCATCTTGTAAAAAACCTCCCTATATTATCAAGTCTTGTCTAGTTAGACATTGCGACTCCAACTAAACTCATATTTATCTGCAAATGAGATAAACAACCTTTATTTTACATTATATAGGCATAAATTTCCATAAAAGATTGAATTTTTGATATCTATAACAAGTTTTGTTTCTTCTATTTGGCATAGTGAACTTTTAATAGAGTTAATCCCCTTGCAGGAGCGGTTGGTCCAGCAAGGCTTCTATCCTTTGCCTCAATCAAATCTATAATAGACTCTGGGCTTCTCTTTCCCTCTCCTACCTCAATTAGGGTACCTGAAAGAATTCTTACCATATACTGTAAAAATCCCTTTCCATGATATGTTAGATACATATAGCCATTTCTACATGTAACATCTATAGAATAAATCTCTCGAACTGTGGACTTCTTCATCTTTGGGTTTCCACAAAAAGACTTAAAATCATGTTCTCCAACTAAGTAACTTGCGGCCTTTTTTATAGCCTCGACGTTAATTTTGCCCTCAAGGACTGTGACATATTTTCTATCAAATACAGGCTTCTTATCCCCGATATAACAAGCATACTGGTAAGTTTTACCCATGGCATTATATCTAGCGTGGAATCTATCCGAAGCCACCTTCACCTCATTAACCCCGATATCATCAGGTAGATAGTGATTCATATAATCCCTGATTTCCTTCTCTGACATTTCAGTTTCCATGTGGACATTGCAAATGTATGCCTTAGCATGAACTCCTGCATCGGTCCTACCACAACCAATAACCTCTACTTCCTGGCCTAGCATTTCCTTTAAAACCGACTCAAGCTTTCCCTGAATTGTCATCTCTATATCTGGCTGGTGCTCCCATCCGTAAAATCTACTACCGTCATAGCATACAGTCATTTTGTAATTCTTCATAAACTTAACCTTTACTTCCTAACTATGTTATTTTTCCCCTTGCCCTTAGCAATGTAAAGTGCCTCATCTGCCACCTTAAAGACCTCATCTAAATGCTGTCTTTCATAGGTCACAGTGATACCGCCACTAAAGGAACAAGAGTTATTAGTTGGCCCCATAAAAGCATAATTTATAAGAGAAAAACTCTCTCTTAGGGCATCAAGTAATGCCTCATGCTCATTTATGTTGCCACCTTCAAAAATAAATAAGAACTCCTCGCCGCCGTATCTGCCAACGATTGTATGTCTCTCATCAATAAGACTGTTTAGGAGAAGGCCCAAAGTCCTTAAAACCTTGTCTCCATTTTCATGTCCATATTTATCATTAATTTGTTTAAAATCATCAATGTCTATTATAGCAACAGTTACTGGATTAAATCTATCAGCATTTTTAAGCATCTCCTCGCCGCGCAGATCCATATAACCTCTTGAATGTACCTCTGTTAAAGGGTCGAAATCTAGTCTTCTTTTAAGCTCTATCTCTTTTTCAAGATTTTCCCTATTAAGCTTTGCCACATTTCTTGCATATTCCTCCATGGCGTTTGCTAATAGAAATGCAATCACTGTAATTATGGCACTAACTATAGCGCACTGCATGTAAAAGGACATATTCTCAGGATAGTCCCCCACCACAAAGACATAGGCCAAGGCAATAATGCCCATACTGTAGATAAACATTACCCTTATTAATTTAAAGTCATGGAAAATGCTACAAAAGATCATGGCTATTGCTGGTCCTGTCCAAAGGCATGGAAAATAGCATTGGAAAACTGCTAAAGAGCCCACTACTGTTGCAAAGGCCATAGCACATGCCCAATATTTTGACTTAGCTGTTTCTTTCTTAGAGTCATTAAAACGCTTCGCCGCAATTAGGGCAAGCACATTAATTGCAGTTGGCATTATAATGCGTTCCGACAAATACACAGATATTTCCGAACCTAAATCATCTGTAACTATATAATAAATTGTTAATCCAATATTGCTTATTATATCAAATATAATAGTAACTAATATAATTCGTAAAATAAGCGATCTAATTCTTGCTTCAAATTCACTCATACTGGCCTCTTTATTAAAAATCACGTTCAATAACTTCTAATTAAATTTTAATTTCTAAAGAAACCTTTGTCAATATTATACATTATTACTATATATGTATATGAAGCCTTCTTAGCCTTTAGACTCGCTTACTAAAGCTATTTTACAAATCCCAGTCACTATCATCTATCTTTTTGCCATCAAATCTTGCTATTTCTCTAGCAAATTCAAGACCGTATTTTTTATTCTTATTCTCACCAACACCTGAGATACCAAGCATTTCCTCGTAGCTTGTTGGTCGATAGATACACATTTGCATCAAAGTCTTATCACCAAATATGATGTAGGCTGGCATCTTCTCTCTAGCCGCAATGCTCTTTCTAACTTGCTTTAAGTTGGCAAGTAGCTCTTCTGCCTCAGGGCTTAGATTTATCTTACTTGCAGAAGTATAGTAATCTCTACTAATTCCTGCAGGTCCACGTTTACGTCCCTTAGCTCCTGCGCTGCCATAAGAATAGTCATCTCCGTAGTCAGAATATCCATAGCTTGACGAGCCATAGCCAGCTCCAAAAGCTCCATAGCTAGAACCTGCTCTGCCGCCCGAGAAATCAGACTCTGACATAGAGCTTAGACTACGCTTTCTAGACCTTGTAAGTTCTCTCTTAAAGCTGCTATCTTTGCCTTCATCACGAATACTAATCTTAATATCACCATTATCAAAGACCTTTCGTCTTGGTCCCATTTGAAGAAGTGGATACTGACCTGCGGTCTTTACTAGAACTTCCTGTCTTATAAGTTCATTTATAATGTCCTTTAAAGAGCGTTCAGATAGACTTGCTAGGCTTGCAAAAGAGGATAATTCATTAAGTCCCATTCTAATAATTCTGTCGTTGTCATCCCCTCGAAGAACAGATATAACCATGCCCTGGCCAAATCTTTCTCCTAGTTCATAGACGCAGTCCACTAGCTTACTAGCTTCATTTGTCACATCCACAAAATCCACTTCATTACAGCAATTGCAGCAATGTCCACAGGCGGTCATGGAATTAGCTCTGCTATCCTTATAGTCTGCCTGCTCCCCGAAATACTGTAAAATAAAGGTACGAAGACAAGCTGTAGTATTACAGTAATCAATCATAACCTGTAATCGCTTACTATCTCGTCTAGCAATTTCCTTTTGAGTTTCAATATCTATGTCATCCTTAGCTTCCTTGTTCTCAATTAGGAATCTGTTAATAATAATATCCTGAGGATTATAAAGTAATAAGCACTCTGACTCTTCTCCGTCTCGGCCTGCTCTACCTGCCTCCTGATAATAATTTTCCATAGACTGTGGCATGTTATAGTGAAGGACATATCTTACATCGGACTTATCAATACCCATACCAAAAGCGTTAGTTGCCACCACAACTTTAACCCTATCATATATGAAATCGTCCTGATTCTTGCTACGTTCCTTGTTTGTCAAACCCGCATGATATCTGGTTGCAGGAATGCCCTTACTATTGAGTAAATCACATATCTCGTCTACATTTTTCCTAGTTGCACAGTAGACAATACCGCATTCATCTCTATGTTCTGAGCAGTATCTAAGGGCCTCTACAGGCTTACTTGTCACGTGCTTCACTCTAAAGTATAGATTTGGTCTATCAAAACTAGTTATAAAAACTTGCGGATTATTTAGACCTAAAATCTTAATAATATCTTCCTTAACTTCCTTTGTGGCAGTTGCTGTAAATGCAGCGATAACCGGTCTTCTCTCAAGCATATTTACAAACTTTACGATATTTAGATATGCCGGTCTAAAGTCCTGTCCCCACTGAGAAATACAGTGGGCCTCATCGACTGCCACCATGGAAATATCCACTGCGTGAATAAGCTCGAAAAAGCGCTTAGTATCTAGTCTTTCCGGCGCTATATATATGATTTTATACTGACCTCTGCAAGCATTATCAAAGGCCATAGAAATCTGTCTTTCTGTAAGGGAACTATTAATGTAGGCCGCATGAATACCTGCCTGATTAAGGGCAAAGACCTGGTCCTTCATTAAAGATATAAGAGGCGAAATAACTATTGTTATACCGGGAAGTTGTAGGGCTGGTACCTGATAGCAAATGGACTTACCAGCGCCCGTTGGCATAATTCCAAGACAATCTTTCTTTGCTAATATCTCATCTATTATTTCTTTTTGTCCGCTTCTAAATTCTTCATAACCGAAAACAGATTTTAATATTTCATTACTTGTCATAGAATTCCTTTCAAAAAAAGAGTGTCACCCTTATGGGCAACACTCTAAATTCACTCATGTATTAATTATGGCTGAACTAATTCTAAATAACGATTAACATAAGCCTCAACGTCCTCTGGATCTAAGCCATGAACCTGACTAGCTTCTGCTAAAGATTCACCCTGTGAAGCTGGGCATGTAATACAACCCATACCGCATTCCATTAAAGCATCAACTGCTAATGGATTCTGGGCAATGATATCAGCGATAATCATATCCTGTGTAACCTTCTTCTCCATATCTTCCACTCCTTATAAGTTGATATAACTATACTATCACATTAATTACTGGCAAAAAATAAATTTTATCCAATTTTTAGCTTAAATTTCTGTAAATCTCTCTCGTTATCAACTTTCTCAATATTACCACCAAGGCTAGTTAACTTCTTCTCGAAGCTCTCATAACCTCTCTGAATATATTCAATATCATCAATTACTGAGAAACCATCTGCTGATAAAGCAGCTACTACAAGTGCTGCACCAGCTCTTAAATCAGGAGCACTAACATCTGCACCTGAGAACTTCTCAATACCTTCGATATAAGCTGTGTTGCCTTCAACCTTAATCTTAGCACCCATTCTAGCTAATTCATCAACGTACTTAAATCTGTTCTCGAAAATGCTTTCAGTTACCATACTGTTACCTTCTGCAACAGCTAATGCAATTGCCATCTGTGGCTGCATATCTGTTGGGAAGCCTGGATATGGTAATGTCTTAACATTAGTAGCCTTAAGTGTTCTATCTGTAGCAATAACTCTAACTGAGTCATCACCTTCTATAATTGTACAGCCCATTTCAAGTAACTTAGCTGAAATAGACTCTAAATGCTTAGGAATAACATCACAAACTGTAATATCACCATGTGTTGTAGCTGCTGCCATCATAAATGTACCAGCTTCAATCTGATCTGGAATAATAGAGTATGTGCAGCCGTGTAAGCTTTCAACACCCTTAATTCTAATTACATCAGTACCAGCACCCTTAATATTAGCGCCCATAGCGTTTAAGAAGTTGGCAACATCAACTACGTGTGGCTCCTTAGCAGCGTTCTCTAAAATTGTAGAACCCTCTGCCATACAAGCAGCCATCATAAGATTAATTGTGGCACCTACTGTAACCACGTCAAAATAAATATGAGCTCCTACTAAGCGCTCAGCCTTAACATGAACCATACCCTTATCAATATCGTCCTTAGCACCAAGTGCTCTAAAGCCCTTTAAATGCTGATCGATTGGTCTTGAACCAATATTACAGCCACCTGGAAGTGCAACATTAGACTCATGCTTCTTTCCAAGTAATGCTCCAAGTAAGTAATAAGAAGCTCTAATCTTCTTAATATAATCATAATCTACAACTACATCATTAATAGTTGAGCCATTAATTTCTACTGTATTGTTATCTAAATATTTAACCTTTGCACCAATCCCCTGAATTGCCTGTAAAAGTACTCTTGTATCTCTAACATTAGGTACGTTCTCTATTGTAACTGTCTCATCACTCATAATTGCTGCAGCTAAAATTCCAAGAGCTGCATTCTTAGCACCACCAATAGACACACTACCATTTAGTGGTGATCCACCTTTAACAACAAACTGTTCCATTTATAAACCTCTTTATTTCTTGGCCTTTGCCTTCAATCCCTAGTTACATATCAAATTATCTTTTTAATAATCCTAAAGAATTATATCACAAGAATTAATTTTGTAAAGGTTAGCACCTCCACTTTAAAAAAGCGTGAAACTACAAAAGCTTGTAACTTCACGCTTTAACCTGATGTCATATTTAATTTTTATTAACGTAATCTAATGGATTTAATGAAACTCCACTCTTCCATATTTCAAATAGAAGTTCATTATCACTTGCTGCTCCACTATTACCTGTCTTAGCAATTACACTGCCCTTAGTTACTGTATCTCCTTCAGAAACATTAAGCTCTGATAAATAACCATATCTTGTAATTGTTCCATCACTATGCTTAATCTCAACTACGTAACCATAGTCTGAATACCATCTAGCCTTTGTTACTGTACCGTCATTAGCTGCTAATACATTCGTGCCGCTATCAACGCTCCAAATAACTCCATTTAAAGAACTATCATCAAATAAGCCTGACTTATAAGTTCCAACGGATGTGGCAAGTGGTCTTGTAAAGCTTGATGATGATAAAGTACCAACAGAAATACTAGCTGGTGTAGCCTCTGCTGTAACATACATGCCAACTGTCACATAAGATCTTGTCATCTCTGTGTTGTTGTAGTAAACAATATTGGCTTCAGTGTATCTCTGACCTGTTGTTCCCTCACTTGTAACAACATTATTATACTTTGATAAGCTATCGTCATCTGTATATTCTGGGCTTACATCATATTCCTGTTGGAAAGATAACTGCTTAGTTGTTACTACAGTAAGGATTGTCTCCTTAGCTGGAACTGTAATAATGTCACCCTCAACTAATATTGTATTAGCATTAATTAATGGGTTTAATTTAACTAAGTCATCCACTGTAACCCCGTATTTACTTGCAATAAATTCTAGATCTTCATCTTCAGCTACAATATAGCTTTCATTAACTGTCTTTTCTTCTGTTAACTGGCTTAACGCATCCTCTACAGAAGCTGTAGCTTCAATTCCTTCTGGAACTGCAATAATAGATACATTTTCCTTAAATTCAATTGCTGTAATACCGCCATTAGTAACGTCTGTTGCTTCATTAACGGTTGTTCCGTCGCCACCAATAGCTGCAGCAACAATATCACTTGACTGATTTGACTCTGATTTCTTCTCTAGGTTAACTACATATCCGCTATCAATCTTTTCTGAAGATGCGATTGTAACCTTATATTGTGAAAGAGTGTCGTACTGTTCTACTATCTGATTAAGTACGTCCTCTACTTCTTCTAAACTTGAAAGTGTAACTGTGTAATCATCTACTCTTAATGTATAATCGAAATTTCTCTCTACCTCTAAGACGTTATCAAAAAGATAACTATATATATCATCGCTTAATTCATCTACGCTTGATCTATTAGCAATCGCTCTAGTTTCCTCTACAATCTCAATATCAGGATTCATATAAACATCACTACTATACTGAGCTGAAAGCTTCTTTCTTGCATTGGCTAAAGCCTCATTAACATCGTTTACTGAGTTAGCAGCCCCTACTGTAACTCCATTAATGGAAATTGAATAATATCCTACTTTAGTGTCAAGCATACTTTTTGTATAAAAAGGAATTGAAAATGCAACTATGAATCCTGTAAGTGCTGTAATAATTATAGCTGCCTTCTTGATTCCTCTTCCATATCTAGTTATATGCATAACTGTAATCCTACCTCTAAATCAAATACATAAAAATGTAATATTTTTGTAACAAATTAAATATTACCAAAAAAGCCCGAAATTGTAAACTCTATGTAATTATTTCTTCTTTTTTACAGAATAGCCAAACTTACCAATATGCTGGCCAAGACCATAATACTGACCGTGTGCATAGGCAATAAGCTCAGCCTTTTCTAAGTGAAGAGTTCCCTTTTCATCAAGCAAATCTTCGTTAACATTTACCGCTACTACTTCTGCTAAGAACATGTCATGAGTACCAAGCTCAATCACCTGCTTAAGCTTACACTCAATGTTTACAGGACTTTCCATAATGCCTGGTGCCTTAATCTGTGTAGACTTATATTCTGTAAGATGCATTTCCTTAAACTTATCCATGTCTCTACCAGAACGTACTCCACAAAAATCTGTAGCTCTAGCTAGCTTCTTAGTTGTAAGATTTACCACAAATTCGCCACTTTCCTTAATGATGTCATGGCTGTATCTTGATTTTCTAACAGAAATTGAAACCATAGCTGGGTCTGAACATACAGTTCCTGCCCAAGCTACTGTAATAATATTTGGTTTTTCATTTCCTCTCTTACAAGAAACCATTACTGCAGGCACAGGATATAACATATTTCCTGCTCTCCATGTCTGTTTTTTCATATCTAATACCTCAAAATAAAATCTTTTATAATGCAGATTTAATCATCTCATAGGCCTCTAAAATAATTTCCCCATGATCTGCTGCAAGTCCGATTTTTTCAATCGTCTTATATTCTTTTCCCACAATTCCAGCTATATTTACATAAGCCTTTTCAATATCTGCTGCAATGACTTCTTCCTTCTCTTTAGAAGTTAAAGTAAGTCTTGTAACATTTTCAGAAATATCCACTAAATTAATATCAAACCATGCTGCATCACTGGCATCATCGTCTGCCTTAGCCTTCTGAGAGCCTTCTGGAATCAAAGTAACAAAGGCTGTTGTAATAATTCTTGTTCTTGGATCTCTATCATACTTTCCATAGGATTTAAGCTGAATTGCGTCGATATCACTAATTCCTGTCTCTTCCTTTAATTCTCTAATAGCTGCTGCCTTTAAGTCTTCCTTAAAATCTACAAAGCCGCCTGGAAGAGCCCACATACCAATACTTGGATGATTGCCACGCTTAATAAGAAGCAATCTGTTGATTTTCTTATGTCCATCTTCTTCAATATAAGTAAAAACCAAAGTGTCCACTGTATTACAAGGACTTTGATACTTAGTTGGATCATAATTATTTAAAAATGTTTCTAGGCTTTCACCTTTAGCATTCTCCTTGCCGTTCCCTAAAAATTGTTTGTTTTGTTCGCTGTCTAAATATGTCATCTTAAACCTCCTAAAGACATAAATCTTTTTATGGGCTTACATAAGCCCTCTTCACCCCATCTTTTGTCATTATATAATAAATCCATAAAAAAAGCGAGACCACTGGGGTCTCGCCTAAATTCACTATTAAATTCTAGTCATCTTATAATGTAAATAAAATGTTGATGATCATTGATGCAAATGCACCTGCTGTTACTGCTAATGCGTAAACAAGTGGTAACTTGTTCTTATCCTTAACAAGTAATGTTGCAAGTGTCACAACAACGATAATTTCAAAACCGTAAGAGAACTTATTAACTAAGCTTGCAAGTTTTGTAAAGAACTCAACATTGATTAAGTCAATTAAGTTAGCACAAACGCCGATAAGATCTGAGATAATACCAGCAATTGAGAATAATAAAATACCCTGTGTAAAGCTGATTCTATTGTTGTTCTTCTTATCAAAATAGTTTGTAAGTAGTACAAAAACTAATGCTGCAAGTGAAGCATAAGCATAAATCTGAAGTAAATCAATACCAGAGTTTCTACCTACTGTAGCCCACTGGAATTCACGATTGTAAAAAGGAGTGCTATAAGCAATAACTGATTCTAATTCACTTAAAATGTTATTAATAAAGCATAATACAACAGATACTGTAAGCATGATGTATGCTGCAGCTACTGAGTTTGAACGAAGATAATTAACAACTGCATCGAAAGGCTTTGTAAATACCTGTGTAAAGAATGCAAGTACTGCTGCAACAGCTGGGTTCATTGGCTTTGGAGCCTGATACTGTGGCTGCTGGTATTGTGGCTGACCCTGGTACTGTGGCTGACCCTGGTATTGTGGTTGACCTTGGTACTGTGGCTGACCCTGATTAAACTGTGCCTGATTGAACTGCGCCTGACCTGCATTAGCTGTCTGTGCTTGTCCCTGAGCTACATTTGATGTCTGCTGGCATGTACAAACTTCGTTATCCTGAAGCTGCTTGCCGCAATTTGGACAAAATTTCATATTGTAATCCTCCAATATTTTTATTTTATAGTTGTGAAAATATTTTAATATATCACAATCGAAAGTATTATAACATGAATTAATATACTCGTAAAGATAATTTAAGTTTCTTGTATCCAAAAAGTTCAGTATTATCTAGCTCTCTGGTTAAGTATTCTTTTTTTAGTTTTAAAGAATCTATCTAAAACTTCGCAAGAGGTAACAAATTTATCCACCATAATAATTACGTAACTTTCCTTGTAAGTAGGAAGAGTTAAAGTAAGTGGGAACATGTGCTTTACAATAATATCCCCTTCTTTTCTTGTAAGCTTAAAATACTTATGAGCATTATAAAGAGCCTTATTGGGATGCTCAAAACCGTGTAATCTTTCATTCTTTCCCGGTGTGTAATCATGCCAGTCATAAAGGAATAAATCGTGAAGCAATCCGCCCTTCATTAAAGCCTTCTCATCCCAGCCAAGAATCTTCGCCAGCTTGTAACAATAATAAGCCACATGTACGCAGTGTTGATAGCAGCTTGTCTGACTGTGATGATTAAACTGCTTCATCTGTAAAACGATTGGATGCTCTAAAATTTCCTTAGCCTCCTCATAAAACTCCTTGCCATATTTATCCTGTAACTTATGGCCTTCATAGATCTTATCTAATATCTTCTTACTCATAATTTCCTATCCTTTTCTTTTTGAAAATGTATCTCTATATATTATCTACTTGGTATTCAAAATTTATAGCTAAGCAATATTTTATCTTAAATGAGGTCTAAAAAAAAGACCCACATTTATAAAATATGGGTCTTTTGATTAATTATTTTCAATTACAAAACAGCAATCATTTTTTGATAAATTTTACTGCTCGTCAATCTTAAATCTATGAACGATTTCCTCAAGCTCTTCAACATAGCCTTCACATTCGTCAACCATATTTAAGTTGCCGCTTGTTTCCTGAACAATTTCAGTTGTCTTTTCAGCAATGTCAGTAACGCCTCTTGCTGCCTCTTCAACTGTTGTAGAAATCGTTGAAACAGATTCTGTTACCATATCGATAGAACCACCAAGCTCTGATAGAGAGTTCTTAATATCAATCATGCTCTCCTTAAAGCTATTAGCATCACTGTAGTACTGCTCACTTACTTCTGCAAATTGAGCATAGTCACTAAGTACTGTCTGCTCAAGGAAACCATTGATTTCTTCTAAGCACTCGCTCATCTTATTAACTGACTTATTTACATCACCAATGATGCCATTGATGTTTCCTACTGCATCACTTGTCTGGTCTGCAAGACTACCAATTTCTGTAGCAACAACTGCAAAGCCCTTACCAGCTTCACCCGCTCTAGCAGCTTCAATAGAAGCATTTAAGGCAAGTAAGCCAGTCTGTGAAGAAATAGCCATAATAGTGTCTGTAAGTTCATTTACTTTATCCACAGCCTTTGAGCTTTCAATAGCTTCATCTGCCTTAGCCTTAACAGATGAGTACATTGACTTAGTCTTATTTGTAGCCTGATCTGTGCTAATCTTTAACTTATCAGCTCTATCCATAATCTCTTCAGATAAGCCAACGCCAGAGTCTGCTAACTTGTCAATATTCTTTGCCTCGCCCTGCATCTCCACAACATTTTGAGCAATTGTCTCAGCAGTTGAAGAAGTCTCCTGCATAGCTGCTGCAAGCTCTTCACTAGTTGCAGAGTTATCGGTACATTTATTATTAACCTCATCCGTACTATTACGAAGCTCCAAAACGTTACTATTAATCTTTTCACCTGCATCGCTAATATTAACAACAATACTTGTAAGATGCTCAATCATTTCATTGGCCGCTCTAGCAATTACGCCAATTTCATCTTTACGCTTGCCAAGCTTTTCACTATTGTCATTCTCATCTGTTGTAAAGTCAAATCTTGCTGTCTTATTAAGTTTTTCAGTTACCACTCTTAATGGGTTAAGGAATAATCTAATAACCACATAAAGGATAATAGCCATAATAATAATACCTACGATTAAGAAGATTAATAGGTGAATCTGTAAATCATCAATAGGCTTCATTACCTGTGAAAATTCACCAAGAACAATTACGATATTGCCACCATTAGTAAAGGCATAACCTGCGAATTTCTTATAGCCATCAGCTGTGTAAGTTACAACACCATTACCGATTGAGCTTGTGCTAGTACCTGCCTGTAACTTTTTACAAATAGCATTAATAGCATCATTTGTAACAGCTGTACCAATTCTATCTTTCTCTGGATGATAAACCATAATTGCATTTTGACTTGAAAGGTAAGTATAACTTGTATCAATACCCTCAAGGGAAACAGTACCTAGAGAATCCTCAAAAAGTTCTGTAATTGTAGATGCATACTCAGATGGATTTGTCTCAGCCCATTTTGTAATGTAGGCTTCAATTGATGCTGCACCTTCTGCATTTGATTCAAAACCATACTTAGATGCTAGCGTTTCCATCTGAATATTTAGGGCAGTTGCAGCTGTTTCAGCCAGATTCTGTGCATATTTGTAATATGTATCTTCCATAGTATTTCTTGAACTTGTAATGGCAAAATACATCTGCACTGAGATTAAAACACCAGCAATTATAAAAGCTACAACAGATAGCTTGAAAGCTAATGAATTTAAAATACCTACATTTGTTTCATTCTTCTCTGACATAAATAACCCCCTTAAACGGAATTTTTTTACGTTTTCTCTAAACGCATATTTATTTGTTCACGCAATAAAAAAAGCAGCTACAAATCCTCTAAATAAGGTCTGTAAAACGAAGCTAATTTAGCTTAATTTCAAGGCTTTACTTAGGTACTTGCGGCTACCTTTTATATGAGGTCTTTAAAGGACCTTTCTCTAAGATATATTTTACCAAAAAAGTTAATATATTGCACGAATAATTTTACTTTTTTCTAAATAAATATCTAAACTTATCTATTAACATTGCAAAAAGCATTAAACATGTGATTCCTACTACTACTTGAAGGGGGTATACAAGTAATTTTTCTTCCGGTATAAGAAGCGCTAAAACCCCCATGGCTGCTGCCGGCGGAAGATACATTTTCATAAATCTCATTATTAAAAATGTTACGCTTGCCACTAGGGCTGCAACTAAAGTTAGAGGAAGACCTGCCTTAACTGTTAATATAAAACGGAAGGCCATGCCTGTTGTGGCACAAAGTGTAATTAATAGCACTGCCTTAACTGGGGCTTTAAGAGCTTTATTTCCCCTCCTTGTAAACTCAGTAAAGGCCACAAGAAGTGGTGGAGCTAGCATAAACTTTAAATCCTTAGGAATAAAGATTAGCATAAGCAAGCTAACCACTATAATTCTTTCAAGGGCAAGGACTATATTGTCCTTATTTAGGCTGTCCTCTGGCTTATAAACCACATTTAGTTTAAGTCCCTTTTTTACTAAAATCCATCTGATAAATACAATCAAGCTTGTAAGGCTAATGGCAGCTAAAATGTAGACATAGCCTCTAGTTTGAAGCATAACAGGGAGCACTATTGCTGAAATCATTGGGGCCATTGTAGTTCTTGATAATAGGAAAATCACCTGACTTAGGGCATAAGCTACTATCATCTGAAAATATAGAGGACCTGGTAAAAACAATACTATCAATACACCACATACAGCAGAAAGGGAAATGTATAAAATCATACGTTTTCCATCCACAACCCATGGAAGAGCAGCTAACACAAGGCTTCCCACTGATAGAGCAGCCAGTTCTGGGAAAATTATTTCTTTTTCTCCTAAAAGTTCTGATAAAAATACCATAAATGTTATAACTAAAACTGCAAGTATATAGTTAACTAGATTTTTTCTATTCATTTCTTACTCCTAATAACTTGATAATCCAAAATAAAGTTGTATAATACAACTCTATCCTTGTATTTATTAAAACAAAAAGACAATATAAAGTAAATGTTTAAATTTTGCTTTACTTTTTATATATAATGTTATACTATTAGGGTATAGATGTATAGCTTTATGCACAAATATGGGAATAAAAAAAAGGAGATTTTTATGGCTGAACGACGCGATGTTATCAGAACAAAGAAAGCTTTAATCACAGCGACTTATGAGTTAATTCAGGAGCCACACACAAAGACGATTACAGTCAACGACATTCTAGAAAGAGCAAACATTAGTAGGGGAACTTTTTATGCTCACTACAAAAACATTCCAGATTTAATTGATGCAGTTGAAGATTATATTCTAGACCAATTCAACGAATTATTCGATCACCTTACATCAATTCCTAAAGATAGGATTGAAACACGTCAAGCAATTGTTCAATTAATCAATATCATTGAATCACGTAAAAGTGATTTAAACTCAATTTTTAACTATGTTGACGATGTTAGATTACAGCATAAGATCAAACTTAGATTCACTTATAAGATTGCAAAGTCTTTAAGCGAAACAGCTAATGTTCATGATCCTGAATTCTTAAGCGTTTGCATTTGTTCAATTGTATTTAACCCTATTATCAAGTGGTTTGATCACCCAGGTGATGTTACAAAGGAACATCTTGCAGATAACATTACAAGATTTATCTTTGACGGTTATAAGTCATTCTTTAACTAAGATAGGCTAAGAATTCATAGATAGTTTAAAACGAAATAAGAAGATTATTAAAGGGAATCCGCTTAAGTTTTTAAACCGGCAGATTCCCTTTTTTATTATTTTGAACGCAGTGTAAGCAATCCCCCGCTTTACAATGACATCAAGCCCCACAGCTCTCACAATGTTCGTTTCTTTCTGGCATAGTCACCTTTCTAATATTCATGCTAAGTCCATCTACTATTAGCATTTTCCCAGTAAGAAGTTCGCCAATTCCAAGAAGATACTTAATAGCCTCAAGGCTTTCTAAACTAGCAATAACACCAACAATTGCCCCGATGGTTGCCTTTCGCTCCACGGCGTTATTTTCCTCTGATAAGGCTTCATCTGTGAAAATGCATTTAAGGCAGGGACTTTTATGTGGTAATACGGTCATTAACTGCCCCTTAAAGTTTGAAATTCCAGCATAGACAAAGGCCTTATTGTTTCTAACGCACACCTCATTTATAAGAAATTTAGCCTTAAAGTTATCAGTAGCATCTACTACAAAGTCGTAGTCCTTTAGGATTTCGTCTGCATTTTCATAAGTTAAAAATTCACAATAGGCAGTCACCTTAATATTAGGGTTTAGCTCTAACATCTTCTCCCTTGCAGAAGCCGCCTTAAACTCCCCTAAATCCTTAGTTTTATGAATAATCTGTCGATTAAGATTTGAAGGCTCTAGTCTATCCCCATCCATGACACCTATGTGGCCAATTCCCACTGCGGCTAGGTAAAAGCACACCGGAGAACCAAGGCCTCCTGCCCCAATCACTAAACACGATGAGTTTTTTAACTTCTCCTGCCCTTCATTTCCAATCTCTTTTAATAGTATTTGTCTTTGATATCTTTCCTTTTCCTCATTTTTTAAGCCCATTTTTTCCTCCTGCTGCATTAACTAATCAAAATTTTATATGATTATTGTTTGATTACTTATAAGTAAATAGTCACATTTACCTTCTAATTATAGTAAAAAAGTCACAGTTTTTACAGAAAATGTACTATATAAATTTCCAATAATACTAATAGAATTGTAACTATTTTTATAGTCGCTTTACTATACCAGAGGAAATAACATATAATAACTCTAGAAGTATTTTTTTGTGAAAAACTGGGGGATAATATGGCATTATTAAACGAAGATTATAGCGGTTATTCCGCTGAGGAGCTTGAGGCCAAAAAGCGTCAGATTCTCTCGTTAACAGCAGCCGATGTTAGAGATGAATTCGTAGCCCAAGCTAATGAAATGCTAGAAGATGTAAGAATTGAGTTGAGGGAGAGTCTTAGCAAATCTATTGTGGCAGGATTTATATTTACAATCTGCCTATTACTTTCGGCTGTAGTTATTTACAATTGTTACAATTCACCTTTTAAGTTTGTCATTATCATAGGCTTGTCTTTAATATGTGTAGCACTACTTGTTATATTTATTAAGACCCTAGAGAAACTAAAATTTTCAAAGACTAGACTTAACAAGAGTGAATCAGAGGTATGTGCTCTTAAAAACACTATGCTTTCAGAGAAAGACTTAATCGTTTTTAAAATGCATTGCTTTGAAATGATTGAAGCAAGCATCATTGAAAGCAGCATGAAACCGTAAACTTTACATAACATTTAGTTCTTTCAAATCATTGCTTTTTATATTAGCCATTTATATAATCATTATTTCTATTTGACCGAAAGTTTTCATGATGATACAATCTATGGGAACTTTTTAAAAAAATGGAGGTTATAGAATGGCTAATACTAAAAAGCTCATGACTAATGTAGCCAATACATTAGGTCTTAATCTAGATCCATCAGGATATTTTTCAAGTGGAAACTATAACGGATATACAATTATTGTAAACACACTTTCAAGTTATGGTGCAGCAACTAAAGTTGAATTTAGAATTACTGCTTTTAATCCAGCAACTAATACAACTCTTAATTCAGCTAATATCACAGAATTAATTAACACAATTAATAGCAACACAAGAAAGCATTTCTGTAATGCAACTATTCAGAACTGCCTTTTAACTATTAGCTTTGTACCAAACGGAAAGATGGAAGCACTAGTTCAGAACATCTGCAATAGTATTGCTTATGTGGTAAATTATCTTCAAAGCCAGAATTACATCCCTTGTGATGAAATTAGTGGTAGAACAGAAAATCTCGTTGCAGCAGTAATTGCCGGCAACTTCCACATTTTAGATAGCATTAGTTATAACGATATCAGCAAGAATTTCTCACAGGCACAGCAGTACGAACATTCAATTAAGGAAAACTTCGCTGCCGGTATTATTGGTGGTATCTTAGGTTCTTTAGTGGGTGTACTTTGTATCGTAATTATTGGACAGTTAAACTATGTTGCCGTAATTTCAGGTATCGTAATGGGTTATGCAACCTTTAGTCTATATCATAAATTCGCTAAGAAGATTTCTTGGATTGGAATTGTAATTTGCTTTGTAATTATGTGTGCTATGATTTATTTCTCAGTTCAGATTAATTACGCAATTTGGCTCGTTAGAACCTTTAGTGATGTAAACTTCTTTGATGCATTTTCATATATTCCACAGATGAAGGATTTTAGCTCAGAGTTTGCTAGCGCTTACAATAGCGACCTTATACTTAACTATGTCTTTAGTATCGCTGGTGCAGCTCTTACACTTGCTAACCTACTTCAGGCTAACAAGATAAAGTATGAAACAAAGATTTTAAACTAAAAAATAGGGACGGCAAACACCGTCCCTTTAGTTATGCAAATTTTTCCTATGGAAAATCTATAATTATCCTTGTAGCAAGGTTAATTATCTAACTACTACTTCTGCGTTACAATCAATAACTGCATCTTCTCTAATAATCTCACCGATTGAATCAGCAACGATCTTACCAGACTTTGGATTCTTAACAGATTCAATGTTACCAGTAACTGTAGCATTAACATCTGAGTATTCAAAAGAAAGATCTGTGCCTTCCATTGTACAATCAATAAGTGTTAAATTCTCACAGTAGCAAAGTGGCTGTGTACCAATAATCTTACAGTTAATAAGTGTAAGGCCCTTTGAATACCAACCAAGATATTCTCCCTTAACTACGCTGTTCTTAACTGTAACATTCTCACTATGCCAGAAAGCATCCTTAGTATCTAAGTTACTATCTGTGATTTCCATGTTCTTAACATACTGGAAAGAATACTTACCCTTCATGTTAACATTGTTAAGCTTAATATTAGAAGAATCAAGGAAAATGTATTCAGATGTAATATCAACGCCATCAAGTGTGATATTATCTGACTTCCAACCAAATTCCTGTGACTCAACAGTTGAATCCTTAACTGTAATATTAGAACACTCTCTAACTGCCTTAATACCGCCAAGCTTAGAATTAGTAATTTCACCATTCTTAGCATACCAAATAGCAGCTCTAGTCTTGTCATCCATTGTAGAATCTAACATCTTAAAGCCATCCACATGCCAAAGAGGATATCTTAAAGAGAAAGATGTCTTATCTATGCAAATGTCTCTAGCTTCCTTAAGTGCAGACTCACCATCAGCTGGTCCCTCAAACTTACAATTAGAAACTGTTGTATCTTTAACACCATATAAAGCTCTTTCTTCATCAAAAGACTGATTTTCAATAATTGTTACCATAACCAAACCCTTTCCTTTTTACTTTTTCTTTAATGTAAATGTGTCTAAAACGCAAGTTTTGTAATAAATTGTATAAAATTAAATTTTGTACTTTATACTATAAAACAAGTCTTTATTTTTGTAAAGTAAAACAAAATTAGACTTTATTACTTTTTTATAAACTGTCGTGAAAGTTATGTATTTTCCCTAACTTGCCTTTTTTATTTTCTTATGTTAGCATTACTTTACTTAATTATTAATATAACTATTAATATATCTAAAAACAAGGAGATAATATGAAAAAAGGTTATTATAAAGATCATGCCTGTGAAGAGACTTTCACATGCGATGTTTGCGGAAGAACAATAAAACCAGATGGTGCAAGTAGTGATCACAGAAATCACTGTCCTTACTGTCTTTCAAGTAAGCACCTTGATATCGAACCAGGTGATAGAGAAGCTGATTGTGGCGGAGTTATGGAGCCAATCGGTGTTTGGGTAAGAAAGAATGGCGAATGGGCTATTATTCATCGTTGTAAGATCTGCGGAACTTTAAGCTCTAACAGAATCGCAGCAGATGACAATCCAATGAAGCTTATGTCAATTGCTATGAAGCCTATCGCTAACCCACCTTTCCCACTTGAGCGAATCGAAGAGATGAGCCGTATGATGGATGAGGAAGGAAAGCTTGGCCTAGACTAAAAGCTTTTTAAACTTAATGAGAATACTAAAAGGAAGTCCAAACTAATGAGGTTAACCCCACTAGTTAGAACTTCCTTTTTTTATTGTTGTATAACAACTCTTATTCTATTAAAAAACGGCTTTCTAAAAAATGTCGTTTTTTTTCAATTTTTACTATGTCCGTTTTTTACAAAAATACAATCTAGCCAAAATTAAAGATCTAATTAACTTATAAATTATAAATCTGCGTAAGCCACTAACAACTTCATTGTATTAAGGGCACCTTCCTTATGACTTCTCTCATAGCCATGGGAAGCATAAACACCAGCACCAATAAGGCCATGCTTAATATCATAACCAGCAGATAAAGTTGCCTCAACATCTGAACCATAGTGAGGATAAACATCTACTGCATAATCAGCCCCTGCTTTCTTGGCAGCCTCAATAAGGCCCTTAACAATTGAGAAAGCGTAAGGTCCACCGCTATCCTTAGCACAGATAGAAACCTGCTTTTCAGTACATGTAAGGCCTTCACCTACACAACCCATATCTACAGAAATAGCCTCAGTAACTCCCTCTGGAACAGATGCACATCCGCCGTGGCCTACCTCTTCAAATACAGTAATATGAATATAAATTGCACGCTCTGGTGTAATCTTATTGTCTGCGATATATTTTGCAAATCCAAGTAGAATACCTACACTTAACTTATCATCAAGGAATCTACTCTTAATATAGCCAGACTTAGTTATTCTTGCATTAGGTTCAAAGCAAACAATATCACCAACGCTAATACCAAGCTTTTTAGTATCCTCTTCTGACTTTACATCTTCATCAAGAACAACTTCGCAACTATCAAAGGTTCTTTTAGTATCGTTATATTCTCCATTTACATGGATACTTGCATTGTTAAGCTGGAAAGTACCTTCATACTCACCATCAAACTTAGTGATAACTGTTACATTTTCAGTCTCAGCATTATTGGCATTCATGCCACCAAGAGGTGTAACCACTAAACGTCCGCTAGACTTAATAGAGGAAACCATGCCCCCTAGTGTATCTGTGTGAGCCTCAAGTAGAAGGCCATTTTCCTTATCTTTGCCGCCAATATTAACTAATACGCCACCTTTATTAGTTAATTTAGCCTCAAAGCCAAGCTTTCTAAACTCCTCTAAACAGTAGTTTGCTGCATCCTCGGTATAACCTGTTGGAGAGTTGATGTTTAAAAGCTCAAGAGTCTTTTCCATAATGAAATCCTGATATTTTTCAAAGTTCATTTTCCTTGCTCCTTTATAAATGTATTTTGATTTATGTCTTATTTTTACAAATCTCTAGAATCTAGAATAATTGTAAAAGGACCATCGTTAGTTAATGAAACCATCATCTCTGCGCCAAATACGCCCTTCTCTACTACTGGGACTTGTTTTTTGCACTCGCTAATGATGTATTCATAAAGTTCATTGGCCATTTCTGGCTTACCTGCATTTAGGAAATTAGGTCTGTTGCCCTTCTTGCAATCTGCGTAAAGAGTGAACTGTGAAATAAGAAGTAATTCACCATTAACATCCTTTAGGGCTAGATTTGTCTTTCCGTTTTCATCTGAGAAAATGCGCATTCCAATAAGTTTCTTAATCATCTTATCTGCCACTTCCTTAGTGTCCTCCTGACCTACGCCTACTAAAACTAAAAAGCCTTTTCCAATTTCACCAACTGTTTTTCCCTCAACCTTTACATTAGCCTCTGTTACTACCTGAATTACAAATTTCACTTAAAATTTCCTCCTAAAGTTTATAATCTTAGCCCAATTTTTTAGCTGACTAAGTAAACTAGGATAATTGTAGAACATCTAGATAAATCAAGTCAATTGAACTTTATATATTGTTTCAGAAGTCTAAAAGGAGTATAATTTCCTTATGTTGTGTTTTTAACAATTTATAAATTTCCATGCTATATGGAATAAAAATAATTAGCTAAATGCTACTAATTTGGAGGTTTTATATGGTTAATTGGAGTAATATGGATACTCTAGGTGCATATAATGCACTTACTAAGGTTGCAAAAGTAGACTTAACTGAGGTTATGTCTGGTGAAAATGGTGCTAAAAGAGTTAAGGAAATGACAGTTCCTATGGGTGCTGGTCTTAACTATAATTATGCTTCTAAGCAGGTTAACGAAGAAGTTTTAGATTGCTTAGCAAAGTTAGCAGATGAAGCTCAGTTAGTTGATAAGTATGAAGCATTATATAATGGTGAAGTTGTTAATACAGGCGAGAAGAGATTAGTTCTTCACCAGTTAACACGTGGTCAGTTAGGTAATAATGTTATGGCTGATGGCGTTAATAAGAGAGAATTCTATGCTAATGAGCAGGCTAGAATCGCTGAATTTGCTAATAAGGTTCACGCAGGCGAAATCACTAATGCAGCAGGCGAGAAGTTTACAACAGTAGTTCAGATTGGTATCGGTGGATCTGACCTTGGTCCTCGTGCTATGTATCTTGCACTTGAGAACTGGGCTAAGAAGAACAACGCATTTAAGATGGAAGCTAAGTTTATTAGTAACGTAGATCCTGATGATGCAGCAGCAGTTCTTAACTCAATCGATGTTGCTCATTCACTTTTCGTATTAGTTTCTAAGTCAGGTACAACACTTGAGACATTAACTAACGAATCCTTTGTAAAGGATGCCCTAAAGAAGGCTGGTCTTGATGCTTCTAAGCATATGATAGCTGTAACAAGCCAGACATCTCCACTTGCTCAGTCCTCTGATTACTTAGCTGCATTCTTTATGGATGATTATATTGGTGGTCGTTTCTCTTCAACATCTTCAGTAGGTGGCGCAGTACTTTCTCTTGCCTTTGGCCCAGAAGTATTTGCAGATTTCCTTGCTGGTGCAGCAGAAGAAGACGTTTTATCTAAGAATAAGGATTTATTAAAGAACCCAGCTATGCTTGATGCATTAATTGGTGTTTATGAAAGAAATGTACTTGGTTATCCTTGTACAACTGTTTTACCATACTCACAGGCTTTAAGCCGTTTCCCAGCTCATTTACAGCAGCTTGATATGGAATCTAATGGTAAGTCAGTTAATAGATTTGGTGAAGCAATTAATTATAAGACAGGTCCTGTAATCTTTGGTGAACCAGGAACTAACGGACAGCATTCCTTCTATCAGTTATTACATCAGGGAACTGATATTGTACCACTTCAGTTCATCGGCTTTAGAAACAACCAGCTTGAAACTGATGTTGATATTCAGGGTAGCACAAGCCAGCAGAAGCTTTGCGCTAACGTTGCAGCTCAGATCGTAGCCTTTGCTTGCGGTAAGAAGGATGACAACGCTAACAAGAACTTCGCAGGTAACCGTCCATCAAGCATTATCGTTGGTGATAAGCTTACACCAAAGGCACTTGGTGCTTTACTTGCTCACTTCGAGAACAAGATTATGTTCCAAGGCTTTGTATGGAATATCAACAGCTTCGATCAGGAAGGTGTTCAGCTTGGAAAGGTACTTGCTAAGAAGGTACTTGCTCACGAAACAGAGGGCGCTCTTAAGGTTTATAGCGATTTACTTAACATCTAATTTAAGTTAATAATAATGAAAATGTAACAAGAAACGGGACTAGTTTTTAACTAATCCCGTTTCTTTCTCTTTTTAAGGTTTTGTATAATTACATCAATGAAGATGAATATAATGGCAAATTAATTATCTAAATATTTGTTTTATGTCCTCTAATCACTAGGTCTTTATCTTTTTAAGCTAGTTTCCTTTCTGCTTGTGAATTTAACTTTTCTACGGCTTCAAAGCCCTGCTCTAAATCCCAGATAATATCATCAATATGTTCTGTACCAATTGATAATCTAATTGTACTCTGGTAAATTCCAGCCTTTTCTAACTGTTCCTCTGTTAATTCTGCATGAGTTGTATCATATGGATGAATTACCAAACTCTTTACATCTGCTACATTTGCAAGTAGTGAGAAAATCTTAAGGCCATCAATGAATGCATAGGCTTCCTTCTGACCACCCTTAATATCAAATGTAAATATAGAAGCTCCACCCTTAGGGAAATATTTCTCATAAAGGTCATGCTGAGGATGATTCTTTAATGAAGGATGATTTACTCTTTCAACTAATGGATGATTTGATAAGAATTCAACTACCTTCTTAGTGTTCTCTACATGTCTATCAAGTCTAAGTGAAAGTGTTTCAAGACCTTGCAATAAAATCCAAGCACTAATTGGAGATAGTGTTGCTCCAGTATCTCTAAGTAAAATTGCTCTAATATAAGTTACATAAGCTGCCGCTCCTGCTGCATCTGTAAATGAAACTCCATTATAACTTACATTTAGCTCTGTAAATTGTGGGAACTTACCTGAAGCCTTCCAATCAAACTTACCACTATCAACAATAACACCACCAAGTGTTGTACCATGTCCACCAATAAACTTAGTAGCAGAATGAACAACAATATCTGCACCATGTTCAATTGGTCTAATAAGATATGGTGTACCAAATGTATTATCAATAACTAAAGGTATGTTATGTCTATGAGCTATAACAGCAAGTGCATCTATATCTGGAATATCTGAATTTGGATTTCCAAGTGTTTCAATAAAAATAGCCTTAGTCTTGTCTGTAATAGCATTTTCAACTTCACTATGATCATGAATATTTACAAAGCTAGTATTAATGCCGTAATTCTTTAAAGTATTATCAAGTAAATTATAGCTTCCTCCATAAATTGTATTCTGTGCTACAATGTGATCTCCTGCTCCTGCAAGTGCTATAAGTGAATATGTAACTGCTGCTGCGCCAGCTGATACTGCAAGTGCTGCAACGCCTCCCTCAAGTGCTGCTACTCTGTCTTCTAAAACCCCTTGTGTAGAATTTGTTAATCTACCATAAATATTACCTGAATCTCTTAAATTAAATCTATCAGCTGCATGCTGTGCACTGTGAAATACATATGATGTTGTCTGATAAATTGGTACTGCTCTTGCATCTGTAACCGGATCTGCCTTTTCCTGTCCTACATGTAATTGTAATGTTTCAAATTTATACTGATGATCGCTCATTTTTTAATCTCCTTTCAATACTTTATATATTAGTTAAGATCCTCATGAGTTTCTTTAGCTTTCCTTAACTTGATTAAATCTTAACACTAGAAAAGCAGCCTGTATAATTCTTAAAATTAAGAATTAGTTATAAGCTCTTCCTATAACCATGGCAGTAAAAAGGCCCTAGGACATAATATCCTAGAGCCTTATTTCTCATCTTTATTATTACTTTATCTTTGCCCTTACGCATCCTATTTCAGAAGGAGCAAATCCCCTTCTGAAATAAGCAAGCCAATCTTAATTTAAGATAGCTTACACTGCGTTCAAAAAGCATATAACAAAAAACTAAAATAGTCATTAACCGTATTTCTTTAATTCTTTTATGAACTTTTTAGCTATGTCTGATAACTTACTATCAGATCTCTTAATATAGCCAATGCGCATCTTCTCCTCAGATTCAAGCGGCACCGCCTTATAGCCCTCACCGTTTAACTCCTCACATATAACGCCAGAGCACAAGGTGTAGGCATCTAGTAAAGTCATCATATTTAGGGCAGTTGATCTATCATTTACATGAATCAACTTCTTATAGGGGTAGGTGCTTAAAACCTCCTCAGCATAGTAGAAGGAATTCTTATCCCCCTGGTCAAAGGAAAGACAAGGATAGCCATCTAATTCCCTAAAGCTAATCTTTTGCTTATTAGCAAGAGGATGATCAGCACTTAAATAGGCATAAGTCGAGCACTCAAAAAGCTCTGTAAATAGAAGGTTATTCTCCTTTAAATCCGCATTAATTACCTTCTCATTAAAGTCGTTAAGATAGATAATTCCAAGCTCGCTTCGACCATTTTTCACATCCTTAATAACCTCGTGAGTACGAGTCTCATAGATGGCAAAGTCGTATTCGTCAATGCCGGCATTTCTTATAGTTTTTGAAAATGCTTCCACTGCGAATGTGTAGTGCTGGGTAGAAACGTAGAACTTCTTTTCATTCTCTGACTTTTGATTGTAGTGATTCTCAAGAAGGGAATACTGCTCTAAAATCTGTCTGGCATAGCCAATAAATTCACGACCTTCAATAGTTAAATCAATACCTCTATTGCTTCTTGAAAAAATCTTTACACCGATTTCCTTTTCTAATTCCTTAATACTCTCTGATAAACTTGGCTGGGAAATAAATAGATATCTTGCTGCCTCGTTCATAGAGCCTCTCTCGGCTATTTCTATAACATATTTCATCTGCTGTAGTGTCATAATCTGTCCTCCCAAATGTTTAAGTCTATCGGAGCTAATTTATTAATTTCTTACTATATCAATAATTCGGCCACCGCCAACTACGTCCTCGCCGTCGTATAAAACAACTGCCTGGCCCTTAGTTATGGCTCTTTGTGGCCTATCAAATTTTACTTCTATTCTATTATCATCAAGCTGTCTAACAGTGGCCTCTTGTTCTGTCATGGCATATCTAATCTTAGCCTTGACTTTTCTTGGCTCATAAAGGTCTGGCACTGAGATAAGGTTAATGTTATCTGCAATTAAAGTATCATTAAATAAATCCTCGCTTTCGCCAATAACCACCTTATTCTCCTTAGGATTAATATCCACAACAAATACAGGATGACCCATGGCAATACCAAGGCCCTTTCTCTGACCTATTGTGTAGTGAACATAACCCTTATGCTTACCAATTACATTTCCCTTAAGATCCACAAATTCGCCAGGTTCATAACTCTTCTTTCTAAATCTTTCCATAAATGCTACATAGTCACCATCTGGAACAAAGCAAATGTCCTGACTCTCGTGTTTCTTAGCGTTTACGAAATCATTTTCAATGGCAATCTCTCTAACCTCTGACTTTGTGTACTCTCCAAGGGGGAAGATTGTGTGAGCAAGCTGCTCCTGAGACATGTTATATAAAACGTAGCTCTGATCCTTTGAAAGGTCCACCGCCTTCTTTAAAACGTATCTCTTAGTCTCTTCGTTATAATAGATTCTTGCATAGTGACCTGTTACCACATAGTCCATGCCAAATTCTTCCATCTTATCTATTAAACGTCCAAACTTGAAACGCTTATTACATACGATACATGGGTTTGGTGTAAGACCTGCCTCGTAATTGGAAACGAAGTCCTCCATAACCTCTTCCCTAAAAAGATTCTCATAATGAAGAATCTTAAAAGGAATGCCAATCTTGTCACAGACTGCTCTTGCATCATTAGTGTCCTTAAGAGAACAACAGGTACTAAGTAAGTCTTCACCTATCATATCATTTTCATAAAGACGCATTGTTGTACCCATGCAATCGTATCCTCTTTTTATCATTATATGAGCTGAAACGCTACTATCCACGCCACCGCTCATAGCAATTAAAGCCTTCTTCATATAAACTCCTTTATCTTAATCTATGATTAACTACAGTATAAACCATAAATGTTTTTCTAGCCATAGTAATTCACTATCTTAGAAAGGGCATAATCTATTGTAAAATCCACATCAAAGACTGAAATTGCCTTCTTTTCTAGCTGCTTCATAGCTTGAAAGCCAACCTTCTTACACACTAAGGCTTTGCAATCTGAAATTAGAGATATTTTATCTAAAATGTCGGCAGGTCCGCTACAAGCCTTTCCGCCACCAGAACATGAGCTATCACCAGTTCCACATTTTTTAGATTGCTTATATTCTCTTTTTTCTAGCAGCTTATAGTCTCCATCACTGACTTCGTAAATTAAAAACTCACTGATTTGTCCAAATTTTAAGTCGATCTTTACTCCATCTGAGGAAGCTACTGCAATTTTATATGCCAAAATATCAGCTCCTTTAAACAAAAATTCTAGTTAAATCTCTGAACAGCTACAGTATAGATATCTTCTATAAGTCTGATTCCGCCTGTGTAACCTGCATAAGCTCTATCAAATACCACCTTATCCTGAACTGGCCAAGAAATATTTAAGAAATTACCCTTTAAATCTTCTGTAATTTCCTTTTCGTAATAGCCACCTAAAACTAGTGGATATCCATGATAGTCGTGATTTTTAATTTCCTCATGAATCTTAAAACCATCTGTTTCAAAGGAAACTTCTGCCTCAATGCCATAATTTAACTTCTTAAATTCTTCGGCAATAGCCTCTCTTTGATTAGCTGGTGTGTCATCTACAATAAACTGCTTTGCAGGAACTAAACCTAAGTCATTTACAAGAAACTTAGTAATTCCAAGTGAGTACTGTGCATCGGCAACCACTGTAAATTGCTTATTAATTACACGGTTTTCAAGGAATAGATCTGCGTATCTTTCAATTAAATAATAATAGTAGTCCTCATGTTCCTTGATTATTCTTTCCACGCTAAATTCATCCACCCCTGCAAACTTTCCAACTTCACGAAGGAACTTACTTGTTTCAGTAGCACCTATAGGAAGTGTCTTTAAGTGAAGATATGGTGTGCCAAATTTCTTTTCTAGCTTCTTTACTGTACTTAAACCTACCCAAGGTGATACTAAAAGGTTGAATTCTGCCTCTGGGATTTTGTTAATATTTTCAATACCACGCTTATAACCAAAAATTGTATTAGGTGTAAGACCTAGTTCCTTTACTAAATTTTCAAGCTCGCGAATGTTACCAAGCCAGAATAGGTCCTGATATGGCACATCTGCCCAGATATTAACTAGCCCCTTAGTCTTCTTATCTGAAGGCTCTAAATACTGGTCAATTATGGCATTAACCACCTGCTCATGACCCTTGTAGTTATTGCCCTTAAAGCCCGCTGTTGGTGCGTAAACTACAGGCTTATCATTATCTGCGTATCTTGAAACCACCTCTCCTGTATCATCACCTACGATTTCTGGAATACAGCCCGTTAAGACCACGTATAGGTCAGCATCTACCACCTTTAATGCATTTTCAATAGTTGAATCCAACTTCTTAACGCCACCAAATACAACGTCCTTCTCATTAATACTAGTACATGGGAAAATGTTAGGCGAGAAGTAGCCGGAGCTGCCGTTAGTATCGGATAATTTCTGTGCGCAGCCTGGGCCTGAATGAAGTATAGGAAGAGCACGCTCAATTGCCTGTACTGTCTGCATAGCTCCTAAGGCACACTTATATCTTTGCTTGTCTAATATCTTTGCCATCTTATTTTGCCTCCTCTAAAAATGTATCTACATCCTGCTTATACCACCAGTCTGTGTATGGAAGCTTAGTTCTCTTTGCAAGATTTTCCTCAAAACTTCTATTCTTAATTGCATCCACAATAGTCTTAGCAAATTCTAGTGTATGCTTATAACCAAATATCATATATTCATCAGCAACATAAATTGCTGGTGTACCATTTTTAATTGCCCAAACAGTTGAACCTGGATGGCGTGAAAGATACATATCTGGCTTATATTTATTAAGAATATTCATTACTTCATAATTCTGCTGATCAGCTACACTTGCCTCAAAGTCAATATCATTATCAAGTAAGTACTTCATTGAAGGTGGAACATCTCCATTTTCATACTTCTTGTCATAATGCCATGCAAGAGCCCAATCTACCTTGATGCCAAGTTCGTCTAATACTCTTGATACTTCAAATGTATAACCAGGTCCCATACCAAGAACTGCTCTAAGGCCCTTTAATTCCTTCTTAACTTCTTCAATCTGAGGAATATAAATAGCACGCTGCTCCTGAATATATTCTTCAACCTTTTCTGATCTATTAGTTACTCTACCAATTTCACGAAGCCATGTCTCAAAGCCCTTAATACCGCACTGGTTAATACTTCTAATGTATGGAACACCATACTTTTCCTCTAAAGCATTTCCTAAATAGTTACCAAGTGTACCACAAATACATGTTGTAGCAAGGCTTTCAGAAATATGTGATAATTCCTCAACTGATGAATTACAATAAAGGAATACTGGTTCAAGATCAAATCTCTTAAAGATTTCAATAATCTCTGGTCTTGCAGATTCAAAGAAGTTCTTAAAATTAATCTTATTAGTCTTAACGCCTTCTCTTGGTGGCTGTACGATTTCCTGTAATACTGCATGATCTGCAATATCAAAACCTGTAGCCCAAATTCTTGACTTAAAACCTTCACAATGTACTGCTACAATTGGAACTTCTATCTCATCTCTTACCTCTTCTACAATACTATCAATATCTTCACCGATAATACCTGTAGCACATGAGCTTGATACAAAAATTGCTTCAGGAGAATATCTTTTATTAACCTCAAGAATTACCTTTCTTAAGCTTTCTGTTGAACCAAAGATTGTATCTTTTTCATTCATATCAGTTCCAATGTAAACTGTGTTAGATGTAACTCCTCTTTTCTTTGCCATTACTCTAGACATATAGTAAGAATTAGCACTAGCTACTGAACATCCTGCTGGGCCATGGTGAATTACTGCTACATTTCTAATAGCTGATAACTGACCAAGTCCACAAGATGAAAGACAAGTACTAGACTGCGAAAAACATCTAGAACATCCCTTTAATGTTCCGCATTCACTTTGACTAGCTAAATCCTTTAATGTACCTACATATCCTGTAATAGAACCAATTCTGTTTTCACGTGTTGCAACGTTTGAATTATTTAAATTAATTGCCATATTAGTCTCCTATACTAAAAAATCCTCATTAAACAAGTTAGTAGATAAATATCTAAGACCTGTATCTGGAAGCACTGCAACAATTGTCTTACCCTTGTTCTCAGGTCTTTGTGCAAGTTTAGTTGCTGCATAAATTGCAGCTCCTGATGATGTTCCAATTAAAATTCCATCAGACTTTGCTACTTCTCTAGCTGCCTTAAATGCTTCAACAGTTTCTACTTCCACCTTTTCATCATAGATATTTCTATCAAAAGCTGCTGGTATTCTTTCTGCTGGAATTCCTTCAAAAGAATGTACTCCTGTAATCTCCTCAGGTTCAGGATTTGTCTCACTTGGAAGTGAATTAGGTCCTGGCTGAATTGCTACAATCTTAATATCAGGATTCTTGCTCTTTAAAAATTTACCTGTTCCTGATACAGTTCCGCCTGTACCTACATTTGCAACAAAAATATCTAAATTACCGTCTGTATCTTCCCAGATTTCAGGACCAGTTGTACGCTCATGAACAGCTGGATTTGCTGGGTTTGAAACCTGATCTACAAAGTAGATATTCTCCTCTTTAGATAAAACCTCTTCCTTTAAAGTCTTAATGGCTGCCACGAAATCACCATTAGTTTCAGCTAGAGTCTTAGCCACATGAGGCTCCTCTGATAACTTAATTGTTTCCCCGCCAAAGGCTTTAATTACCTGAAATCTTTCCTTACTTACATTATCCTGAATATAAACCCTAAACTTATAACCCTTAGCTGCTGCAATTGCTGCAAGACCAATTCCTGTGTTACCACTAGTTGTCTCAACAATTGTATCTCCCGGCTTTAAAAGTCCCTTCTTTTCAGCATCTTCAATCATTGAAAGTGCAATTCTATCCTTTACGCTTTGATTAGGGTTAAAATATTCTAGCTTCACTAAAATCTTTGCTTCTAACTCATGCTCCTTCTCGTAATTTACTAACTCAAGTAATGGAGTCTTTCCTACTAATTCTGTAATTGACTTAAAACTTTTTCCCATAATTATTTCCTTCCTCTTTATGGCCTCTGGTTCTCCAGTCAGTCGTATTTTTACAAAATTTTTTATTTAGATCTTATAGTCATCTGCTAATTCCATCATTCCATATTCCATTAAGATTTCCTCTAATCTTTCCTGTGTCATTGGAGTTGGAATTACAAAGTCCTTATTTTCAATAACGGCTTGAGCTAAATTTCTGTACTCCTGAGCCTGATTTGATTCAGGTCTGTACTCAATAACAGTTTTTTTGTTGATTTCAGCATGCTGAACCACATTGTCTCTAGGTACGAAATATAAAAGCTTAGTTCCTAATTCCTTTGAAAAGGCTCTTAAAAGGTCTAATTCTCTATCTACATTTCTTGAGTTACAAATGATACCACCAAGTCTAACTCCACCAGTCTTAGCATATCTTCTAATACCCTTTGAAATATTGTTAGCAGCATATAAAGCCATCATTTCACCACTAGCAACAATGTAGATTTCCTTTGCCTTTCCTTCTCTAATAGGCATTGCAAAACCGCCACAAACTACATCACCTAATACATCATAGAAAACGTAATCTAGGTCTTCAGTGTAAGCGCCTAAATTTTCAAGCATGTTAATAGATGTAATAATACCTCTACCAGCACATCCAACACCTGGCTCCGGACCACCAGATTCTACACACTTAGTTCCGCCATAACCTTCCTTTAAGATTCTATCAAGTTCAATATCCTCACCTTCTTCCCTGATAGTATCAAGAACAGTCTTTTGAGCTAGGCCACCAAGTAAAAGTCTTGTGGAATCTGCCTTTGGATCACACCCCACCACCATTACTTTCTTACCATGTTCTACAAGACCCGCAGTTAGATTTTGTGTTGTAGTAGATTTTCCAATACCTCCCTTTCCATAAATCGCAATCTGTCTTAATTCGCTCATAATTATCCTTCCCTTTCCTTCTTAATTCCTTTATATACACCTCTTTAGTTAAATAGCTCCTGCACTTTTTTATATTTAATTAGTTGTTCAATGGATTCATAGATATCTCCCGGAATCTCGTGAATTTCAAGGCCTAGACTATTAGCAATTGACATCGCTCCATCGCCCACCCTGGCAACTATCAAATAATTACAATCTAGAAATCTTTTTACATTTGTCTCAAGCAAATTATTGTCGTGATTTCCTCCTGCACACACCGGCACTATATGTCTTAATTCAACAAAATCAATCTCTCCGTCTTCACTCACCTCATATATATAGAATTTGTTAGCTCTACCAAAGTGGCAATTAACATAGATTCCATCAAGGGAGGCAACTCCGATTTTATAAGAATTAGCCATGTGAAAATGTCTCCTTTACCCTTAGTCTTCTCTGATATATCTGATCACCGAATTCCGATACACCTGGTACTCCAACGGCATCTGCTCTACATCTCTGGCAGTGTCTAAAGACTTCTATATGTTTACTTGCCTTCCAGATGGCCTTTTCTATATCTGAACAGGCAGGAGCTTTGCAGTCCTTTAACTTATGCTGTGGTATAAGTGGGATGACGTTGTACATTTTCGCACCTGCTGCCTTTACAGTTTTTGCCACCTCTTCTATATGCTCTCCATTAATTTCTGGCACTAAAACTGTGTTTACCTTAATTGTAATTCCTGCAGCTGCCACCTTTTTTATTCCCTCTAGCTGGTTGTGAATAAGAATCTTTGCGCCTTCTACTCCCTCTATTTTCTTTCCATGATAGATAATGTAATCATTAAGTTTAGCCTCAATTTCTGGATCAATGGCATTAACTGTTACTGTTAGAGAATCAAGTCCTAACTCTATAATTTCCTCTGCTCTTTCATTAAGAAGTAGACCGTTTGTACTCATACATTTAATAAGATTTGGAAACTCCTTCTTAATTATGGAAAAGGTCTTAATGGCATTATCTGTTGCCAAGGTATCCCCAGGTCCTGCAATACCCGCCACCTTAATATCCGGACAAATCTCCAAAGCCTTTTTTAAAATGTCTATAGACTCCTCAGGTTTTAAAATCTTTGAGGTAACACCTGGTCTTTCCTCTACATCATTAATGCTTCTATCGCAAAACTTACATGCTATATTACATCCCGGACTTACTGGTAAATGAATTCTACCGGCATTATTTTTATGTCCTCCAAAACATGGATGCGAGTTTTGTAAATCACTATATTCTCTTCCCATGTAATTCCTTCCTTCTTTACATTTACTACAGTTTTAACTTACCTATTATCTTTAAAAGCTAAAATTGGGTATAAAAAATAGAGGTTACCTATTTGTCGTATTTTTACAAAGATTTTGCAGCAAATGAAACTGCTATTTTTTGTAAAAAACAGACATCTAAGTAACCTCTGGTCTTTCCAGTCAGTTTAAATATAAGTAGATATCAAAATATATTTTTATAGTCTGATTTTTTCAATTCTATCTAATTGAATAACCTTACCATCCTGAATAACAAGAGTGAGACTACCAAATTTTATGTCTTCCACAATTTTTTTAACTTCGTCCATATAATCTCTGCCACTCTTTTTTGTATCGTTACTACTAGCCATTAGCCTCACTCTCCTTTTTCAATAATTAATCAGCAAAAAGTGCTGTTGAAAGGTATCTATCACCTGAATCTGGTAATAATGCTACAATTGTCTTACCCTTATTTTCTTCTCTATTTGCAAGGATTTCTGCTGCCTTAAGGGCTGCACCTGAAGAAATACCTACTAAGATACCTTCTGTTCTTGCAAATTCTCTACCTTCCTTAAAGGCATCTTCATTTTCAATAGTAAGAATCTCATCATAGATCTCTGTATTTAATAATTCTGGTACGAAACCAGCACCGATACCCTGAATCTTATGAGCTCCAGCCTTACCTGTTGAAAGTACTGCTGATGTTGCAGGTTCAACAGCTACAATCTTAACATCAGGATTCTGTGACTTTAAGTATTCACCAACACCTGTAATTGTTCCACCTGTACCAACACCTGCTACAAAGATGTCTACCTTACCATCTGTCTGCTTCCAGATTTCTGGGCCTGTTGTTTCTCTATGAGCCTGTGCATTTGCAGGGTTAACGAACTGTCCAAGAATGATTGAACCTTCGATTTCCTTGTTTAACTCTTCAGCCTTAGCAATAGCACCTGTCATACCCTTAGCACCTTCTGTAAGTACAAGTTCAGCACCATAAGCCTTTAAAAGATTTCTTCTTTCCACTGACATTGTATCTGGTAATGTAAGGATTGCTCTGTAACCCTTAGCTGCTGCCACTGAAGCAAGACCGATACCTGTGTTACCACTTGTTGGCTCAATAATTGTTGAACCTGGCTTTAAAAGTCCCTTCTCTTCAGCATCCTTTATCATGTAATAAGCAGCTCTATCCTTAGTTGATCCTGCTGGATTTAAGTATTCTAACTTTGCAAGGATAGTTGCATTAGTAATTCCCTTCTTCTTTGAATAGCCATTAAGCTGTAAAATTGGTGTTCCTCCAATTAATTCTGCTGCGCTCTGTTTAATATCACTCATTTCCTGTTCCTCCTTAAATTTGTTATATTTTTGCTTTTTGATTAAGTATCCTTACTGGATTGACTATATATTAGCACCCTTTACAAAGTTTGAAAAATCGGTAAATTTTATTCTCAGTGATAAGTTTTTTTTATAGCAAAACTTATCTTACTTTAAGCAAATTACACAATTCCCTTGCATTTTAACAGTTCCTCAATATAAAGTTTTGCAATCTCCGATAAATTGTTATTCTTTCTAACTATATAGCCAATAGTTAAAGGATCTTCTTCCTTTAACTTAACGCTTACAAAGCCCTCCTTTAGAGCCTTACTTGCAATCATTATGCCTGTACCAATAGAATAACCATTGAGTGCTTGCATAAACTCTACAGAACTGGCTCTATCATTAACCTCAATTCTCTTATCCTGATTATAATTAGACAGAGCCTCCTCTGGTAGATAAAAATTACTATCACTATTTTGATTAAAAGAGACACAAGGATAATCCCTTAAATCCTCTAAAGAAATTAAATCCCTATTAGCAAGAGGATGATCCTTCCACATATAAGCATAGGTATCCCTCTTTAGAAGTTCCTTAAACTCTAATCCGTACTCTCTAAAAAGTTTCTTAATAAGTTTCTCATTAGCTTTAGTAAAGGAAATAACCCCTACCTCACTATTTAGTTTACTTACATTAAGAAGCACATCTTCCGTCTTTGTCTCACTAAGAGAATAATTATATTTGCTTGCATCTACCGCTTTAATTGTGTTAATAAATGCATGCACTGCGAAAATGTAATGTTGAATAGACACATTAAAATGTATCTTATTCTTATCTTTATCTAAGTATCTATCCTCTATTAAGCTATATTGGCTCACAGCCTGCTTAGCATAACTTAGAAAATCAGCCCCTTCTTTTGTCAAACTAATACCCTTATTATTTCTCTCAAAAATCTGTATATTAAGCTCTTCCTCTAATTCCTTAATAGAAGCAGACAAGGCTGGCTGTGATATAAAAAGTCCACTTGCTGCCTCTCTCATAGAACGAGAATTAGCCACTGCTATAACATATTTTAACTGTAAAATAGTCATGAAAAACTCCTATTCTAGCTCTTTTACCGCCTTCCTAATTCGCTCTAAAGCTTCTTTAAGAATAGCTCTATTAGTAGCTATATTTATTCTTTGAAATCCCTCTCCTATTTTACCAAATATTTCACCACTATCTAGCCATAGTTTTGCCTTATTGACTATTAAATCCTCTAAGTCTTTTACGCATAGATTTAACTCCCTAAAATCCAACCATATAAGATAAGTTCCCTCAGGCTCTATAAGTTTAATTTGTGGTAAATTTTCTTCTAAATAAGTTCTAACAAATTCTAAATTAGCATCTAAATAATCAAGTAAAGCCTCATACCATTCCTCTCCATATTTATAAGCGGCCGCACAAGCCGTTGCGCCTATAGTATTTGGTTGACTATAACCTGATGCTGCTTTTTCTTTTCTTAATTTATATCTTAAATCACTATTAGCAACAAATATATTAGAAATCTGTAAACCAGCTAAATTAAAGGTTTTGGCAGGAGATGTTGCAACTATACCAATCTCCTTTGCCTTTTCATTTACATTATATAAACTAATATGTTTGTTATTTGAAAATGTAAAATCGCAATGAATTTCATCGCTAAAGATAATAACCTGATTCTCATAGCAAATATCAATGATTCTTTCTAATTCCTCATAATTCCAAACTCTGCCTACCGGATTATGTGGACTGCAAAGAACAAAGAGCTTAACATGATTCTCCTTTATCTTTTTTTCAAAGTCTTCAAAATCAATATGATATTTTCCATCATCAGCTAAATAAAGGTCGTTACTTACCAGCTTTCTATTATTATCTCTAACCAACTCACTAAAGGGATAATAAACCGGCTGTTGAATAAGTACTGCCTCCCCTTCTAAAGAAAAGGCACGAATTGCAAGTGCAATAGCATATACGATTCCTGGTGTTGTAAATATCTGACTTCTTTCAACTGTTAAATCGTGATGCCTTTTAAACCAGTCAATTACTGTATTATAATAATCATCCCTTGGCTCTGTATAACCAAAGATACCATGATCAACTCTTTCCTTTATCTTAGTTAATACAGTGCTAGGTGCCCTAAAATCCATATCTGCTACCCATAAAGGTAGCACATCTGCTGGCTTTCCTCTCCTGGTAGCAAAATCATATTTTAAACAATCAGTATTTCTTCTTTCTATATACTCATCAAAATCAAGATTGGTCTCCTTCATTATGAATCCTCCTTATCATCATCCTCATATGCCCTAAAAGCCTGGTCTAAATCTTTTATTAAATCCTCCACATCTTCAATTCCCACAGATAATCTAAGAACTGAATCTGTAATGCCATTAGCAATTCTGATATCTTCTGGAACATCAGCATGAGTCTGTGTAGTTGGATATGTAAGAAGTGTCTCTGTTCCTCCAAGACTTTCTGCAAAAGGAATTAACTTTGTACTTTTTAAAACAGTCTTTGCAAGTTCACTAGATTCCACCTCAAAACTTATCATAGAGCCAAAACCTCTAGCCTGCTTTTTCATAATCTCATAGCCTTTATGTCCCTCAATTCCAGGATAGTAGACATTCTTTACCTTTTTATTGTTTTGTAAAAATTTGACAATTTTGAATGCATTTTCTTGAGCCTTTTCCATTCTAAGAGCAAGTGTTTTAATACCTCTTATAATTAACCAACTATCAAATGGTGCGAGACCTGAGCCTACAGTTTTAATAATAAAAGACATTTTCTCAATAATTTCCTCATTACTTGTAACTATAAAGCCTGCTAATGTATCATTATGTCCCCCAAGGAATTTAGTTCCGCTGTGAACCACAATATCTGCCCCAAGATCAATTGGATTTTGGAAATATGGCGATAAAAATGTATTGTCCACTATAAGCAAAAGATCATTCTCCTTTGCAATACGTGCCATTTCCTGTATATCTATGACATTCATCATAGGATTAGTTGGTGTCTCTATATAAATTGCCTTTGTTTTCTTTGTTATATATTCTCTTGGATCTTCCTTAGATAAATTAATTCTTGTAAACTTAATACCATTTTTGTTACTTATGTTATCAAATAATCTTATACTGCCACCATAGAGATCTGCATCTGCTATAAGCTCATCTCCTGGTTCAAATATTTCCATAAGTGCAGTAATTGCTGCCATTCCAGATGAAAAAGCAAAAGATTTTTTTGCATTTTCTAAACTAGCTAATATTTCTTCTAAATGTTGTCTTGTGGGATTTTGGAGTCGACTATAATCAAAGCCAGTGCTCATGGCTACTCCTGGATGCTTAAAAGTTGCTGTTTGATAGATTGGGAAGCTTATACTTCCTGTGTTTTCTACGTTTTCAAAATCATTAGTTCCGTACAAACATCGTGTTAAAAATTGTAATTCCATAGCTATTACCTCACCTTCCTAGATTAGTTTTATTATAAGGTTTTGGCCTCTAGCTATGGAAATACCTAATATTTATGTCTTGTTATAATTTTGACCTATACATCAAATCTTTTGTAAAAAATTTACCTAACTTTTCTATTCTTCTTCCTCAAAATCGAAGTCCTTAAAGAGATACTTTCTAATAAAGAATAAAACTGCTATTGCAATAACTCTCATTAAAATGGATAAAGGTTCTTCATGTCCTGCCACAAGTCCTCTAGCAATTGCAAATATGAGTACTTCAATAATTGTGTTCATAGAATGCTTCACCAACATTCTTACAAACTCAATTACAATAACTACGTTAAAAGCTGCATTTAAAATACTCTCAACGTATTCAGTTACTTCTATATTGCCTGAAAAATCCATAACCTCTAGTATTAAATTAAAGCCACCATAAATAACGCCAATCAATAAAATAATACCTATGATTTTCTCAAGAAAATTCGGTATCTTAACTATTAGTTTTCTTAATATGCTTCTTGTTTTTTCCATAATTGTCCCCTTTTTGTCATGTCTAATTTTTACAAAGCTATCTATTAATCTATTTTTTCTTTGACTTCATGTATTCAATGTATTCATTTCCCCAAATTTCTAGTGCATCTAATACTATTTTAAATTTCTCCCCGATTTCAGATAAGGAATATTATAAAAATGCAAAAGCACCCGATAGTTTTGCACTACCAGGTGCTGTATTTTTATATTTATTGATTATCTTTTGTCATCCTCTAGAGTTTATCATCTTCTATAATTCGTCGTCTTCTAGCTCCCATATCTTAACTCTTGTGTAATACTCTTCTTCATCTTCATGATGAATGTAGGCACCATTTTTTGTTTGAACTTTAAGAGAAGCAGGATTGTTTTTTCTAACTGACATATAAAGCTCATCCTCTAAGATAATATCTCTTGCCATATCAAGGGCAAGTGATAGTCCCTTAGTTGCATAGCCTTTTCCTCTGTATTCCTTAGCAATACCATAACCTATATGGCCTGCGTGCTCTTTTAAGTAATCATTAAGGTAATGTCTTACTCTAAACAAGCCAACTATTTTATCATCATCCCATAGAAAATAGCTTGTCTGCGGCACGAATCCCTTTGGAAGATCAATACCTCTAGACATCTTTATAAGTCCTGGTAAAATCTTATCTTTAAAATCCTCTAAACTACAGCCAGAATTTGGGTTTGTAAATCCATTTTCATCCTCGGGTGTGTTAGTTATAAACTCGTATTCTTTTTCCACGTCTTCCATGTTAGCTTCTTTTAAATAAATCATAAATCTCCTTAAAATACGTCATCGATGACTTTCTGTAATGTGCTAGCTGATTCCTTTAAGGCCTTTTCTTCCTCTGGGCTTAGAGAGATTGGCACTGTGGCCTCTACACCATTTTTACCAACAATTGCTGGCATACTAAAGGCAATGCCTGAAACTCCGTGATTGTCATGCTGAATGCTTGAAATAGGAAGAATTGTCTTCTCATCTCTAATAATCGCCTCTAAGATTCGGCGAACCGACATGGCAATTCCGTAGTAAGTTGCACCCTTCTTATTAATAATTTCATAGGCGCTATTCTTAACGTCTTCAGCTATTCTTTGCATTGCTTCTTCGTGATGAAAATGTCCACGCATCTCGCAGAATCTGTTAATTGGAATACCAGATACATTGGCACTACTCCAAACTGCAATCTCGCTATCGCCATGCTCTCCAACGATAAATGCATGTACTGAACGGCTATCAACATCTAAGTGCTGGCCGAGCAAATACTTAAGTCTAGCAGTATCAAGGGTTGTACCTGAGCCAAATACTCTATTCTCTGGATATCCTGATAGTTTCCAAGCAGTATAAGTTAAGATATCTACTGGGTTTGCAACAATTAGCATGATTGCATCCTTGTTAACCTCAGATATCTGTGGAATGATTGACTTGAAAATAGATACATTTTTCTTAACAAGATCAAGTCTTGTCTCCCCTGGTTTCTGGCCTGCGCCAGCTGTAACTACAATAACTGCCGCATCGGAAATATCCTTATAATCTCCTGCATAAATCTGCATTGGCTTTGAAAAAGGAAGTCCGTGGCTTATATCAAGGGCCTCACCTTCCGCCTTGTCGTGATTCATATCAATTAAAACCATTTCTGAAAATAAGCCACTCTCCATAATGGCAAATGCAGAAGCAGCTCCTACAAATCCACAACCTATAACTGCAACTTTTCTATTATTTAATGTTCCCATAAAATATACCCCTTTCTAGGTGCATATACCGTAGACTATTACTAGTCCTTGCATCTGTTATAATTATAACGAACTATGCAGATAGTGTAAAGCGGACATTCTAAATCAGATTGAAGTGCTTAAAAGCCTTGTAAATTCCATCTTCATTTACAGCATCTGTTATATAATCTGCCATGGCTTTGATTTCATCTCCGCCAGATGCTACTGCTATACCGATATTACATTTTTCAAGCATAGGAATATCCACCTTGGCATCCCCAATAGCGATGGTATTCTCTATAGATTCCCCTAGATGCTCAAGTAAGACATCAATAGCCTTGCCTTTATCAATGTTCTTAACTCCCAAATCCCCAAAGAGTGCAATCTCTCCTGAACCGCCCCAGGTTGAGGCCTTAAGCTCAGGAAATTCCTTAATTGAATCTAGGTGATCTTGATAACTTGAAAGAATGAAGGAAACTTTATTTACATCATCTCTATAAAGATCTGCTCCAAAAATCATATCTGGAAAAGCATCTCTAACTGTCATATTGCTTGAATTTTTACCTTTTCGACTAGCATATTCTCTTATTGCAGTTTGTCCTTTTTCTTCAAAATTTTCTGAAGCATAAAGGCCACTATTACACTCTAAGTAAAACTCTAATCCTCTTTCATGAAGCCAATCCACAATATGCTTAGTTTCTTCCTTGCTTATCTTCTTATGTAAAACAACTTCATCCCCGTCTTTTACATAAGCCCCATTACCGCCAATCATTCCATCAAGTCCTATATCCCAGATGTAATCGTAAACCTCTGCTTCTGATCTTCCAGTACATATATAAACCTTGTGTCCATTGGCTCTAGCTTCTCTAATAGCCTTTGTAGCTGAGTCTGGAAGCTTACCTTCGTAGTCAACAAGTGTGCCATCTACATCAATTAATATTATTTTTTTCTGCATAAAAACTCCATTTCTTTTGCTTGCGTGCCAGCTACTATAAAGCAAGCAAAGCCTACTAAGCTAGCTTTCGCTATCTTAGTAGGCTTTTTTTATAAATACTTTACCATCTCATTAATTGGTCTTAAATCTGTATGCATTGGAGATGGCACAACGCCTTCCTTAGCATAACCCATAGGCATTAAGCACACTGGCTTAACAGATTCTGGTAAGTTAAATTCCCTAGCTGTTAAAGTATTCGGGAATACATCTACCCAAACTGAGCCAACTCCTAAATCTGCTGCCTCTAACATCATATGACAAGCTACAATACTTGCATCCTGCTGACCTGAAGAAACTCCTTCCTCCTTAGAATTAAAATACTGCTCAGACTCTTCATAGGCAATAAGTAAGACAGTTGGTGCATTGTAAGCACATCTACTAAGACTTCTAATCTTAGCTAGGCCCTCTTCACTTTGAATTACATAAACTCTTGCACACTGGTTATTCTTGGCTGTTGGTGCAATATAACCCGCCTCAATAATCTTATCAAGAACTTCCTTCTCTATCTGCTTATCTTCGTAATCTCTAACTGAGAAACGCTTCTTTGCTAACTCTAAAAACTCCATAAAGCCTCCTTAACACTATATATTTATATCTTATTGTAACATAGGGAAAGGGGTTTGTGGGAGTAACTATCGTTATTGTTTCTATTCTCGCTTATCCTACGCTTTCTCCTCCGTTCCATATGTCAACTTATACAGTCATTAATTGATTTCTCTGTTTTTGCCGGTAATGTAAAAAATCACTTTTTAGTGGTCGCTATATTCAGATTATAAAAACCTTCACCCTCAAGGTATTGGCTAAGAGACTCAATTATGCTAGCATCATCCTCAACTAAAAGTATTTTTGGCATAAAATTACCCTCTCTATAAATGTTAAATCTTCTTTCATATTAACATCTATAAAGAGGGCAAGCAATTCTTATTATCATTTATAAATAAATCACCTTACTAGCTTCTTTTAAATAGTCCTTATTATGACTTACCATAATCACAGTTTTCCCTTCCTCTGACATTTTTTTCAAAATATCTATTACTATTCTTGCATTTTCCTCATCAAGAGAACCGGTTGGTTCATCTGCAAGAACTATTTTACTTTTCTTTAATAAGACCCTAGCAAGAGCTACTCTTTGCTGCTCTCCACCTGATAGCTTATAAACTTTAGTATTTAACTTATCGAGCATACCTACTCTTTCTAGTGCTTCTTTAATACTTATACCAGACCTGTTTTTCTTTTTTATAATGCTAAGATTTTGCTTAACGGTCTTATTTTCTACTAAGGCAAAGTTTTGAAAAAGGAAGCTTACGTAGTCTCTTAAATATTCGGCATGTCCAATTTTTTCAATTTCTACATCATCTATTAGTATTCGTCCAGTGTCATATTTTTCAAGATTTCCAAGGATATTTAAAAATGTAGACTTGCCACATCCA